>JALHJD010000007.1 GCA_022837185.1 Desulfobacteraceae bacterium | reverse complement strand
TCGGCTATGATAGTCCGGTGCACCGGGACCAGACCGGCCTGGCCGGCCATGCGGACAAATGACTCCTGATCGGGAAAATTCATGTGCTGCGATCTGCCTGATGATGGGGACGGCCGGAGGACGGTTCTCCGGAACAAAAAAAGGGCCATGGAAGGTGTGTCTCTCCCATGGCCCCGCAGTTCAGCTCAAAACAGTCAAACTATGAAAACATCGCCCTCAGGCAAGAGCCATCCGGTTGACTTTCCTGGTCAGCCTGGAAATCTTGCGGGACGCCGTCTTCTTGTGAATGGAACCTTTGGCTGCCGTTTTGCCGATAACTGAAATCGCCTGCAGCAGGGCCTCGCGGGCCTGCTCCTCCGAGCCGGCGGTGACCGCTTCTTCCATCCTGTTGACAGCGCTTTTCATCCGGCTTTTGTTAATGCGGTTGCGCAGCCGGCGCACCTTGGACTGCCGATCTCTTTTCAGTGCGGATTTATGATTGGCCATGAAAACTCCTAATGTCAAACTCCAATTATCCGGGTGTGGTTAAAACATGTCGTATATCGAAAAAAACGGCTTCTGTCAAGAGTATTTCTCGCCGAGGGAATCGGCTGGCTACTCCGGCGGGGCCGCTCCCTCGAAATTCACCCCGACGGCATCGTCGGTCTGCACCATGTCGATCAGGGCGCCTTCAAACCTGGCGCCCGTCAGGTCCGCCCCGCTCAGGTCGGCCCGGTAGAGGTCGGCCTTGCGCAGGTCGGCATCGCGAAGATCGGCGCCGCGGAGGTCAGCCCCCTTGAGGTTCGCTTCCCGCAGGTCGCTCTTGCGCAGGTCGGCGCCGCGCAGGTCGGCGCGTTCAAGATCGGCATTCGAAAGTTTCCGGCCGGCAAGGTCGACTCCGGTGAGATCGCAGTCAACGCAGCGTCTGGTGTCCAGCAGTTTTTTCACCAGCCCGGTTTTCCGTTCCAGGTCCGGACCGGGACCTTCCCCGGTGCCCGCTTCCCCGGCCTCAACTGCAGTGTCGGCCGGCTCTGCTTCACCGATTTCCGCTGCAACCGGGGCAACCTCCTCCTCTTCGATTTCCGGCCCGCCCGAAGTAACCGCTTCCTGCTCCTCGATCTCCGGTTCCACCACAGCTTCCGGGACGGTCCCGGCAAACTCAGGTTCGGGCTCAAAGGCTTCCTCGGTCCCCGCTTCTTCAGTTGCAGACTCCGCTTCCGCAGCCGCAGGTGCAGAGTCGCGCGCTTCGAGTGCTTCGAGCTCCACGATTTCCGGCCCGGACTCAGCTTCCGTGACAATCCCGGCAGTTCCAGGCACGGACTCAGAAGCTTCCAATCCTTCCCGCTCCCCGCTCCCCGCTTCCTCTCTCTCAGGTTCTCCCAGAGCAAAGTCCTCGGTCTCCCCGACCTGCGGTTCGGCCGCAACTTCTTCCGGTTCAGCCCCGGCAGCGGCAGATTCAAGCGCAACAACTTCCTCAACTTCCTGCTTCCCGCTTCCCGCTTCCGGCTCCTCTTTTCCCGCTTCCTCAATCACCGGCTCGGCAATCATCACCAGCTTTTTCGAGGCGGCGGTCGGCACCGACGGCTGTTCCCCCGGCGGTTCCGCTTCCGGCGGTGCCGATTGGGCGGCCGGCGGCCCATCCTCTTCCGTCCGGCCGACGGACGGCGCCTCACCGGGCTCCGGCCTTGCTTCTCCGGGGCCGGGCTCCTCCACGTCCTGCTCCTCACTGCCGGCGATGACGGGACGTGCGGTAAACGGCACATCCTTCGAAGCTCCCTCGGCAGCCAGGTACCGCAGTTCACCGACCGGCGGACCTCCCTCGGCCTCATAGGGCCGCTGCGTCTCAACCCGGCCCTCCATTCTGGCCCCTTTCAGGTAGGCTCCCTCCAGCACGGCGCCGGTGAGGTTGGCCCCGGTCAGATCGGCGCCGGCCAGGTCCGCCCCGCCCAGAGCCGCCCCCTGGAGGTTGGCGTCCCTCAGGTCCGCCTCCGCCAGGTTGGCCAGGTACAGCTTACTCCCCGCCAGGTTGGCCGCCCTGAGATCGGCCCCGGCCAGGTCGGCCCGGTTCATGACTGCGCCGCTCAGGTCACAGCCCGGGCAGGCGTTGGTTTCCAACAGGCGCTGAAAATTCTCCCGCACTTCCTGCCTGGGAGACACCTCCTCGGCAGCGACCGGGCCGGCCGCGGCGAACAGAACGGCCGCCCACCAGCACATGAAAATGACCACACTTCGATGCATATACCTTGTCCTTGGTGAAATTCCCTTCCGGACCACGCCGCGGGCAAAGGGTGCCCGTGGCGGGATCGAACCTTCCCCCTCACCGCTCAGAACGATGCCGCTTGATCCTCGAGTTCCACGTAGGCGTCACTGATCCGGGAAACCACCATGAACGGCGACAGCATGAGGGTCATAACACGGCCGTCTTCCGAGCGCAGGTGGATAAACGTCCGGTCGACGTAGCCCTTTTCCGTGAACCGGATCGTTGTTGTCCCGCCGGCTCTTTTGCCCCCATACACGGAGGCGACATCGGCCACCCTGACGGATTCGGGAATCTTCATCTCCCTGAGCCGCCGCGGTTCGGATTCGTCCGGGGCCGGGCTCTCCGGAGTGATCCACACCAGGTTGCGCTCAAAATCAACATGCAGCAGATGGGCGGCCCGGCTGCCCAACGCTTCCTGGCTCGCTTCGGAAACCAGCCCGACAAGCTTCCTGGAGGTGGATTTGAGCTGATCGGTGTAGAGACTGTCGCGCAGGGCGGGGACCGCGAATGATGTCGTCAGGGTGATGATCACCAGGACGATCATGATTTCAAGCAGGGTGAACCCCCCGGAAGATGCCGCGCCGGGGCCCATTGCAGCCCGTCCGCCCTTCTTCGGTCGACCGCTATTCGATTTCCCAGTTATTGATATCGGCGTCATTGCCCTCGCCGCCGGGCTCGCCGTCGGGACCGTAGGACATCAGGTCGAAATCGCCGTGCAGGCCCGGGGAGATATAGACAAAATCATAGCCCCAGGGGTCCTTCGGCACCCTGCCTTTTTCCAGGTACCCGTCCTCCCGCCATCTTTTGGCCAGGCGCCCCACCGACGGGGGTTCGACCAGGGCCTGGAGCCCCTGTTCCGTGGTCGGGTAGATGCCGTTGTCGAGCTTATACAGCTTCAGGGCCTGTTCAATGGACTGGATCTGGATCGCCGCCTTGGTTCGCCGCGCTTCCTCCGGTCTGTCCATGATCCTGGGAACTATCAGGCCGGCCAGAATGCCGAGGATCACCATGACCACCATGATTTCTATCAGGGTAAAGCCGCGGGTATCGGTCAGCAGCCGCAATGGCTGATTGGTTTTTTTGTTGCAGGTCATCATCAATCGTCAGGTTTCCGTTATAAAGTTACGCTATTAAAATATCTGTTCATTTTACCGCCTGCCCACCGGCGGGCGGTTCAGGATTCACTTCTTTCGCCCGCCCGCTGCGCGCACCGCAAAGCCAGATCCCAGGATCATGAACGCCGCAAACAGGAGAAGCGAGGTCCCGTAATGGACGGTCAGCCATCCGAAGCCGACCACCGGCAGCAGCCCCACCTGGACCAGCCGGCGCAGGGCGGGGTGGTCGGCGATAAACTCGGCCGCCGGGGGCGAAAATTGATAATAGGCGGCCACCAGGTATTGCCCCGCCGCGTTGGTCAGGAGGAACCGGTCGCGGAAATCCCTCAGGATCGTTACACAGGGATGGAACAGACTGCCATAGGCGGCCGTCGCGATAAAGCAGGCGTCCGTGGTTTTGAAATCAATCTGGTTGCCGTAGAATATCTTGCCGTCGCCGGTGACTGCATAGGCCCGTACGTAGTACACCGTGCTCGGGCGCAGGTCCGTCAGTATCGAGCTGAAGGCGCCGGTCCCGGCCCCGTCCTCCGTGAAGCCTTCCAGGGCGTATTGCGGGGTGGACAGGTCAAAGACGCTGTCGCCGGCCGCGAACCTGGGGGTATCGGTGGTCGTCACCGTCATGGCCGAGTTGCCGATGGCCGGAGTCGGAGTCGGAGTCGTATCCTGGGCAATGGCCGTTCCGACCAGCAAGCCGCCCATGGGGAAGACTGGACGCAGGCCTGGCCCGCCGGCGGCGGCATACCGGGAGAGGGCATTTTCCCCGGTTTGCAACTCCAGGGTTGCCGATGTGGTCCCGGCCGGCGGCTGCCCCGTTTGCAGCGGGGCGCCGGTTTCACTCGCGCTCGGACGAGGGGTGGATGTGTCGGTGCCCGCCGGGACCTCCCGCAGAATCGGATCGGGGGCGATGCTGAACACCACTCCCCGCCTGGTCACGGTGTTGCCGGAACTTTCTACCACTCCGCCGCTGATGGCGCTGTTGCGGGTCACTTCAAGGGGCTCCCTGGTCTCGAGCCAGCTTGCCCGCGCACCGTCGCTGGAAGAGCTCGCGAACTCGTTCTCCAGGGCCCCGGCCGAGGCATACCGGGCAACGGCAAAGCTGGTCATATCGTTCTCTTCGGTCAGGCCGGCCGCCACCGCCCTGCCGTCAGGCTGCACGGCGACGCCATAGCTGATATCGTCGGAAAAATAACCGAAGGGAGTGGTCACAATCGTCGTCTGGGCCGTTGCCCGGCCGGCTTCAGCGCTGCTGGCATACCGGCCGTAGGAGTCCGCCACCTGCAGCTCATTGATCTGCAGGCCGGTCGAACCGCCGCCGCCATTCAGGGCAAAGGACACTCCCTGGTCCCCGGCGTCCCGGCTGTGGGAAATCAGGAGAAATTCCCTGACCCCGTCCACCACGGCAAAACCGCTGGCAACGATCACCCCGTCCAGCACATCAACCGCCAGGACCATGTCGTCCTCCTGGGCGGCGCTGACGACCAGCATGCCGTTGACGCCGAAACCGGCGTCAGGGCGGCCCGATTCCGTGAACCTGAACAGGGCGCTGTCAAGACCGTCTTCGTTGGAAATCGAGCCGGCGATCAGAATCGAGCCGTCATCGCCGATCCGGATCCCGTAGCCCTCGGTCTGCTGTCCGATCTGGACGGGAACGGCAAGTCCCTCCACGCCGAATGCACCGTCCAGTTGGCCGTTTTCGGTGAAGCGCAGGGCCATGGCTTCCGTCCGGTTTTCATGAAAGAATGACCCGGCAAGGATGATCCTGCCTTGCTCGTCGATGTCAATGCCGCGTGCCAGCGCGTCCCGGCCGATGCCGATCAGGCTCTGGCCGTTGTCGCCGAAGGAGGGGTCAGGGGCGCCGCTGGAAAGGTAACGGCCGGCAATGACCGCCCGGCCGGCCGTGCCCGTGGTATAGCCGGCAATCACCAGCCTGCCCTCGGGATCGACGGCCAGGGCGGTGATTTCATCGTTGCCGCCGCCGTACCCGTCCTGGACGATGCCGCCCTCGCCGAAGGATGGATCAAGCTGACCGTCCGGGGTGTACCGCGCCAGGGCAAAATCACGGCTGCCGCTGTTCATGCTGTATCCGGCCGCGACGATGTATCCGTCATCCTGGACGGCGATGGCGGCGATTTCATCATCATCGGAGCCCACCTGGGTGGTGACGATGCCGTTGAAATTGAAGGTCGGATCAAGCTGACCGTCCTG
The DNA here is from genome assembly GCA_022837185.1 of Desulfobacteraceae bacterium. GTDB lineage: Bacteria > Desulfobacterota > Desulfobulbia > Desulfobulbales > Desulfobulbaceae > UBA10518. The sequence goes on along the minus strand of JALHJD010000007.1, from coordinate 21,110 downwards.
TGTTAAGCGGATCAGGGCGAAGTCGAGGTCGACGCCGTTGGAGGACGATCCGGCCACCAGAATCCTGCCGTCGGGCTGGACCCGGACCGCGTAGGCCTGGTCGGCGAAAATACCCGGCGCGGTCACCACCCTGCCGTCGCTGCCGAATGATGCATCGAGTCTGCCGATTTCCGCGGCCGCAACCAAACCGGCCAGGAGCAACACCGTTATCAATCCGCCAAGGGGGATGGTTTTCCATGCCTTCATGTCAATCTCTCACGGCTTTTGACTTTTCCGATTTCCATCAACCATAAAATAATAATATACCGTTCCGACCGATGACGCAATTATTACCTGAAACCCGCGCCCTGCCCTTTCCGCTCTGGCGAATAATCTTTTTTTTGGGTATGGTGTCCTTCAATGGCTGCCTCGTTCCGTTGTCCCGGCGGGCAGTATGACACCAACGACCACGGGGGTACCTCCATGATCAAACAGGAACTGCTCGATATTTTAGCCTGTCCGAAATGCAAGCACCCGGTCAGGCTGACCGGCGACGGCAACGGCCTGATCTGCGACCATTGCCGGCTGCTGTATCCGATCCGCGACGACATTCCCATAATGCTCATTGACGAAGCCCGGCAGCTCGACGACTGGGAGCCGGGGATGGAGTGATTTCCTCCCCTTGAGGCGCCCATGGATTTTTCCTTCCTGAGCAGCACCTTTCTCAGCGAAACGACCGCGCTGGTTCGAGAGCTGCAGGACCAACCGCTTGTCCGGCGGATGTACATCATTGTGCTGTATGCGGTGCTGGCCAAGGCCGCCGACCTGTCCATCGACCGGCTGCTCAGGAGGCTGGCCCGCCGCGCCGGCATACAGGCCGAGGACAGGATCATTTCCTTTTTTCACCGGCCGCTCTGCCTGTCGATCCTGCTTTTCGGCGTTCTCCACGCCCTTCATCTGCCGCCGGAGCTCCCGGTTCCCTGGAACCTCGTCCTGCCCGGCATAACCGGGACATTGATCTTCCTCCTCTGGTGGGGCGTCGTCCTCAGGGAGATCAACCGGCTCAACGATGCAAACATGGCCGGCTTCCTGGAAAAAAAACGGATCGACAGGGACGTCTTCCTGCTGCTGAAGAACGTCTCCCGGGTGATCATTCTCTTTGCCGGTTTCTGCTGGGTCCTGATCATCTGGAACATCGACCTGACGCCGCTCTTCGCCTCCGCGGGCATTGCCGGCATCGCCATCGCCCTGGCCGCCAAGGACACCATGGCCAACTTCTTCGGCGGCATTTCCCTTTTTGCCGACCGGGCCTACAAGGTAGGGGACTTCATCATCCTCGACAGCGGAGAAAGGGGGGAAGTGATGGATATGGGCATCCGCTCCACCAGGATCCAGACCCGGGACGATGTCCTGATCACCATTCCCAATTCCATCCTGGCCAACAGCATGATCATCAACGAAAGCGCGCCGCTGCCGAGATTCCGGATCAGGATTGACGTCGGAGTCGCCTACGGCAGCGACCTGTCCAGGGTGGAGGAAATCCTCCTGCGGGTGGCCCGGGAAAACGAGACTCTGGCCGCCATACCGGAACCGCGGGTCAGAATCAGGGGGTTCGCCGACTCCTCGGTCAACTTTCAGCTCCTGGTGTGGGCCGAAAATCCCCGGGAAAAGGGCATGCAGACCCACAACCTGCTCAAGGCCGTCTACGAGGCCTTCAACCGGGAAGGCATCACCATTCCCTTCCCGCAAAGAGACGTCCGCCTGGTGGAGCCGGAGCGGAAACCGGATGCTCCCGGCTCCTGACAACCTAATTGTACTTGACCTTGTCCGCCTCCAGTTCGTAACTTTCCGCCTGCGTCCTGACGGTCTGTCCGGCCGGCGGCCGGGCAATGAAGGCTTCGGTCAGGCGATAGGCCTCGTCGTCGGTGAACTGCCGCGGCGGATGCTTGCAGAAATATGCCGACGGGGCGTCCAGGGGTCCGGCGAGACCCCGCTCCAGCGCCAGCTTGGCGCAGCGGACGGCATCGATGGCCACTCCGGCTGAATTGGGGGAATCCTCCACCGACAGGCGCAGCTCCAGGTTCATGGGGACATCGCCGAACAATTTGCCTTCCATGCGGATGAAACAGACCTTGTTGTCGTTCTGCCAGGGGACATAGTCGCTGGGACCGACATGGATGTTGTCGCTGTCCATCCGCTGGGCGCATACCGCCTGCACCGCCTCGGTCTTGGAAATCTTTTTTGACATCAGCCGGTGGCGGTTGAGCATGTTGAGAAAATCGGTGTTGCCGCCGGTGTTCAACTGGTAGGTGCGCTCCAGCTTGACGCCGCGCTTGGCGAAGAGGTCGGTCAGCACCCGGTGGGTGATGGTGGCGCCCAGTTGGCTCTTGATGTCGTCGCCGATGACCGGCAGACCGGCGGCGGTGAAACGGGCCGCCCATTCCGGGTTGCTGGCGATGAAGACCGGGATGTTGTTGATGAAGGCCAGACCGGCCTCCAGAGCGCACTCCGCATAAAAACGGCTGGCCTCCTCGGAGCCCACCGGCAGGTAGTTGAGCAGGATCTCGGCCCCGCTCCGCCGCAGAATCTCCACCACCTCCTTTTTGCCGGGCTGAGCGGCATCGGATGGAACGAACGTCCGGTGCTCCGGGTAATTGCGCATGTGCTCGGAGAGGCCGTCAAGGATGGGGCCCATGTGCACGGGCACGCCGAGGTTGGGGATCCGATCGAAAAAAGTGCAGGTGCAGTTGGGCGGCGCGAAGACCGCCTCGGAGAGATCCTTGCCGACCTTGCGCCTGTCGACGTCGAAGGCGGCCACCGGTCTGATGTCTCCGGGCCGGTATCCGCCTATGACCGGGTGCATGAGGCCGATGGGATCGCGTCCGGCATCTTCGCCGTAGTAGTGAATCCCCTGTATCAACGCGCTGGCGCAATTGCCGACACCGGCTATGGCGATTCGGATCTCGTTCATTGATGTCTTTCCTCCGGGTGATTTGATTGAAACGAACTATCGATTGTATTGACAATCTCGTAAAAAAGCAACAACGCAGGACGCTCGCCGCCTGCAAAGGGGCTTCCGCCTGATTGTCCGGGTGCGCGCCTCATGGGGGAGGGAGGCTACGCATCGCCGGAGGCCGTCGAGGACACGACCCCGGCCGCGCCCTCCCGGTCCGCCCCGGGTCGGTTCCCTCCCCGGTCAAGCAGCACCTTGGCCAGGAACATCCGCCGCCCGGCGGTAGCCCCGGTCAGAGCCAGATAGAGCAGCGCCCCGGCCCACAGCACAGTTCCTTCCGCCCCCGGAATCGCGGCCACGGCCAGCGTCCAGGCCAGCAGATAAACAATACGGGCCGCCCTTTCCATCAAACCGCCGGCAAGAGGGGCACCCAGACTCTCGGCCCGGGCCTTGGCATAACTGATGAGGGAGGTGGAGATCAGGCACATGCCCATGACAAGGCCTCCGGCCAGGGGATGATGATCGGGCCAGAACAGAATCCAGATGCCCATCAGATACAAGCCGTCCGAAACCCTGTCCAGGCAGGAGTCGAGAAAGGCGCCGTACATTGAAGGCTGCTTGCGGCTGCGGGCCAGCATGCCGTCCATGGTGTCGGCAAAGCCCGACAGCAGGATCATTCCGGCGCCCGCCAAAGGATGAAACAGATAGCCGGCCGGGACCAGAACCGCCGCGGCCAGTCCGAGGGCCGTCGCCTGATTGGCCGTCAGCCCGACCCGTTCGGCAAGCGGCATCAACCCCCGGTGTACCAGCCGGTAATAGCTTCGCCCCATCCATGTATTGCGCAGCTCATCCATGTCAACGGTCCTCTGGCTCGGGTTGCGGTGATCAGAGGACCCGAAGCGTTGGGTGATACGGTACAGCCTGCCCGAACGGTTCTGAAAATCCGGGTGAAATCAACATTTTGTTCAAACCTGCCTATTTCATATACCTTTTGCGCATAAAATTTCAACCCCAATAGCTTCCTTCCGTCATTTTCGAACGCCTCCCTTCCGGGCCCCTCCGCTCTTCCCGCCGCAACTGAGAAGGGAGCCCGGCAAACGGAACCATGCCTGCCGCCGCCCGCATCATAGCGCGGCGGAAGAAAAGGGGAAGAAAATTATCCGGGGACGACACGGGTCTCCGGAAAAAGGGGGAGGAAAGGGCGCTCCGCCTTCCGGCAGTCTGCCCGGTGGGCACAAAGATGAAGCGGAAAGACATCCGCCCGACGGCGGATTATTGACACGGCAGTCCTTTCATCGATACGTTGTCGGGACGGCGCCTGACCGGAACGGGCGAACGGGCGTTTCACGTTTCATGCGCAGGCGGGACCGGAACCCGCCTGCGCATGAACGAATCCGGCGACAGCCCCTACGGCGTCATTCCCAGTTCTTTTTCTTTCTCCGCTACCGCCAGCCTGGTCTTGACCGCCGTATCCGGGATGAGGCTCATGGAATCAATGCCCAGCTCAACCAGGAAGGTGGCAAAGTCCGGAAAGTCCGACGGCCCCTGGCCGCAGATGCCGATTTTCTTGCCGCGCCGTTTGGCCGTGGCAATGACCATGCGGATCATCTCCTTCACCGATTCATTCCGTTCGTCGGCGATGCCGGCGATAAGGCCCGAATCGCGGTCAAGGCCGTAGGTCAGCTGGGTCAGATCGTTGGAGCCGATGGAGAAGCCGTCAAAAATATCGGCAAAGGCGTCGGCGGAGATGACGTTGCTGGGGATCTCGCACATAACGTAGAGCTCCAGGCCGTTCTCTCCCTGCACCAGCCCGCACTCCCTCAGGACCTGGATCACCTTTTTCCCCTCCTCCGGGGTACGGCAGAACGGCACCATGACCTTGATGTTGTCGAGCCCCATATCGTTGCGGGCCTTGAGCAGGCCCTGGCACTCGAGCTCGAAGGCCGGCCGGTATTTCGGATCGTAGTAGCGGGAAGCCCCGCGCCAGCCGATCATCGGGTTTTCCTCCTCCGGCTCGTACAGGGGACCGCCGACAAGGTTGGCGTATTCGTTGCTCTTGAAGTCGGAGAGCCGGACAATGACATCCTTGGGATAGAAGCCGGCGGCAATCCGCCCGACCCCTTCGGCGACCTTGTCGATGAAGAACTGTCTCTTGTCCTTGTAGGCGCCCGTCTTCTCGTCGATTTTGGCCGCCACGGCCCGTTTTTCCGGGTCGCTGGAGTTTTTCAGCTCCTCGTAGTTGACCAGGGCCATCGGGTGCAGGCCGATGTGGGAGTTGATGATGAACTCCTCCCGGGCCAGGCCGACGCCGTCATTGGGAATCTGGCATTCGGTGAACGCCTTTTCCGGGATGGCCAGGTTCATCATGATCTTGGTTTTGGTTTTCGGCAGGTCGCCGAGGTCTAGCCGCTCGATCTCAAAATCAAGGAGCCCCTCGTAGATATACCCCGTTTCCCCCTCGGCCGAGGAAACAGTGATTTCCTGCCCCGCCTTGATGAGCTGGGTGCCGTTGCCGGTGCCGATGACACAGGGAATGCCCAGCTCGCGGGAGATGATGGCGGCATGACAGGTGCGGCCGCCGCGGTTGGTGACAATGGCGCCGGCGATCTTCATGATCGGCTCCCAGTCCGGATCGGTCATGTCGGTGACCAGCACCTCGCCCTTTTTGAAATCATGGATATCGATGACTTCCTCGATGACGTTGGCCACGCCCTGGCCGATCTTGGTGCCGACCGCCAGACCCTCGGCAATGACCTTGCCTTTTTCTTTCAGCCTGTAGGTTTCCATGGTGCCCTTGGCAACCTGGGAATGGACGGTCTCCGGCCGGGCCTGGACGATGAACAGCCTGCCGGTCCCGACCTCGACCCCGTCGCCGTCCTTGGCCCACTCGATGTCCATGGCCTTGCCGTAGTGGTCCTCGATGATGCAGGCCCACTCGGCAAGCTTGAGGATTTCATCGTCGCTGATCACGTAGGCGTTCCGCTCTTCAGGGGTGGTTTCGATATTCTTCACCGGCTCCCCGCCCGACGGGTCGGCATTGTAGATCATCTTGATCTCCTTGGAGCCCACCTTCTTGGAAACGACCGGCCGCTTGCCCTGCTTCAGGGTCGGCTTGAAGACGTAGTACTCGTCAGGGTTGACGGCGCCCTGGACGACGTTTTCCCCGAGCCCCCAGGCGGCGGTGATGAAAACGGCGTCCTCGAACCCCGACTCGGTGTCGATGGAGAACATGACGCCGGAGGAGGCGGAGTCGCTGCGGGCCATTTTCTGGACCACGATGGAAAGGTAGACGTCAAACTGGCCGAAGCCCTTGTCATGGCGGTAGGAGATGGCCCGGTTGGTGAACAGGCTGGCGAAGCAGCGCTTGCAGGCGTCGATGAGCGCCTCCGGCCCGCGGATGTTGAGATAGGTTTCCTGCTGCCCGGCAAAGGAGGCGTCGGGCAGGTCCTCGGCGGTCGCCGAGGAGCGGACCGCGACATCGACGCCCTCGCCGTATTCCTTTTCCATTTTTCTGTAGGCCTCAATGACGGCGTCGCGGAGGTCCTGGGGAAACTCGGCATTGCGGATGATGCCGCGGACCTTTTCCCCCCGCTCCTGCAGGTTCCGCATGTCATGGGTGTCCAGCCCGTCCAGGGCATCCTGGATCGCCTGTTCTATCCCCGCCTCCTTGAGGAGGTACTGATAGGCGTAGGCGGTGATGGCGTACCCGTTGGGAACCTCCACCCCCCTGGAAGTCAGCTTCTGATGCATCTCGCCCAGCGAGGCATTCTTGCCGCCGACCAGCGGCACATCTCCGATGCCTATCTCGTCAAACCAGAGAATAAGTTCTTGTTCATGCGGGTTTCCCATTGTTTCTCTCCCTGCTCAGGTTCCTCATATTTGTAAATCCGTTGCTCACTCTGTTGTTCACACGGCCACTGCAGATACACATATATTGATGTACGCATATAAACGTCATAATGTAAAAAAAAAAACCGTCCCGGTCAACCATTACATCATCTTTCCGCCCCCGGAACCGCACCCTTTGAAAAAAGACGCAATCGCTTCATGGTTCATTGCACGGGGGGAGGCATCAGGCTATATTGAGGCGGCTGATCGTCTCTCAGACATGCGCAACCATCAACCCAACGGCCGATCCATATGAAAATCAATTCCGCAGTCCAGACCCTCACAGAGGCCCACATCGTTGCCGGCAACCATGCAGCCAGTGATTATTTCACCGTCATCAAGCAGCTGGTCGCCCACCGCAACAAAGCCACGGATCCCGATGAATTCCGCCGCTGGCAGGAGGCCCTCGACCGGGTCTACCTCCTGCTCAGGGACGAGATCATCACCACTGCCGGACCGCCCCGCTCCCCGGTCAAGTTCGGCACTTCCGGCTGGCGGGGCCTGCTCGGCAAGGAGATCAACCTGCACACCGTGGCCTGCGTCACGGCCGCCATCCTCTCCCTGTACCGGGAAATGGACAACGACCCTGCCCTGCGCGAGGCGCTCGGAGTCGTTGATTTCGACCAAATGCGGCGGCGCGGCTGCGTGCTCGGATTCGACAACCGTTTCGGCGGCGAACTGCTCGCCCTGAGCGCGGTCAACGTCCTCGCCGCCAACGGCGTCACCGTCCTCTATGCCGGCGAGGCAACGACCGGCACCCTTTCGGCCTCGGTGCTGATCCGCAAGGCGGCATTCTCCATCAATCTCACCCCCAGCCACAACCCCCTGGAGTACGGCGGCTTCAAGTACAATGCCGCCGACGCCGGTCCGGCCCCCTCGATCATCACCGACAAAATCACCCGCAACGCCGGGGAGATCCTCACTGCCGGCGCTTCGCCCTTCCTGCCCGCCGGCCTGGATCGGCAGCGGCCTCTCGCCGGCCTGGCCGGGGTCCACAGGGAAGACTCTCCGGCCAGCTGGCAGAAGCTGGTCCGCGACAACAGGCATCTGCACGGCATAGACTACGACGGGGTCCTGGCCGGATTTGCCGCCAGCGGCAACCTGGCGGTCGTGGTTGACTGCGTCCACGGCGCCGCGCGCCGTTCCATCCGGGACATCTTCAATGGACAGGCCCGGGAACGGCTTGTCATTCTCCGGGGGGAAGAGGATGTCACCTTCGGCGGCATCGCCCCGGAACCCTCATCGGCCAACATGCGCCCGGTCATGGACGCTCTGCGGCGGCGGCCGGAAAGGTTCAAACTCGGCGCCATCATCGATCCCGACGGCGACCGGATCCGTTTCACCGACGGCGAGACGGAAATCAGCATGAACCAGTTCGGCGCCATGGCCTACCACTTTCTGCACGAAATAAAAGGGAAGCGGGGCATGGTCGCCAAGACGGTCGCCTCCAGCAACCTCGCCAATGCAGTTGCCGCCGCCCTGCAGGAAAAGGTTTTCGAGCCCCGGGTCGGGTTCAAGGAATTCAAGCCCGTCATCGGCCGCGCCCTCGTCTATTTCGAGGAGTCGGACGGCATTTCCGTCATCGGCCATACCCCGGAAAAAGACGCCTATATCGGCCTGCTCCTCGCCCTGGACATGGTCCTGGCCCTGGGCAAGAACCTCGGCGACTACCTGGTCGAGATCGAGGGCCTGTACGGCTCCTATTACCCGGCCCGCGACGGCGTCGAGGTCTCCCTGCGGGGCGCCGAACTGCTGGCCGCCCTGGCCGGGCTGGAAAAATACGGGGTGGGGAGCTCGATCCCGGTCGGCGGCCGGCCCAGGACCATCAGGCAGGTCATCACCATTGACGGCCGCAAAATGATCTTCGAGGACAACAGCTGGATCATGATCCGGCCGTCGGGCACCGAACCGAAAGTGCGGTTTTACGTGGAAGCGAGGGACAGGACAGAGACCGGCCAGCTGGTGGAAACCGCCAAGTCCATGCTTGCCGAAATCGGTTTGCTTTCCTAAAGTATTACTGCTATCTTCTATGATTTGCCGGCCGGGCCGGAACCGGTCCGCGGGCGGATCGGCCCGGCAGCCGGCACCCGGGAGCGACGGGCACCGGTTCAGGCGCCCGCCTGAGTGATGCCGGGACCCGGCCGGCGGCAAGAAAAATCCTTTTCCATCAGGGTGCAACAATGTGGGACTATACCGATAAAGTCAAGGAACACTTCACCAACCCCCGCAATGTCGGCGAAGTCGACAATGCCGACGGCGTCGGCGAGGTCGGCTCGCTGGCCTGCGGCGACGCGCTTAAACTGACCATCAAGGTCAACGACAAGGGCGTCATCACCGACGCCAGGTTCAAGACCTTCGGCTGCGCCTCGGCCATCGCCTCCTCCTCGGCGCTGACGGAAATGGTCAAGGGCATGACGGTCGAGGAGGCCGAAAAGATCACCAACGAGGACATCGCCAATTACCTCGGGGGACTGCCCAAGGAAAAAATGCACTGCTCCGTCATGGGGCGGGAGGCCCTGGAGGCGGCCATCGCCAACTACCGCGGCGTATTCCTCCCCATGGCCCAGGGAGAAGTGGTCTGCGAATGCTTCGGGGTGACCGACCTGGAAATCATCCGGGCCATCAAGGAGTCCCACCTGCGGTCGGTGGAGGAGATCACCAACTTCACCAAGGCCGGCGGCGGCTGCGGCAAATGCGAGGACCGCCTGCGCGAAATCCTCCATCAGACCGTGGAGGGCCTGCAGATGGAGCCCAAAAAGGCGAAGAAGGAGCAGCGCATGACCACCCTCCAGAAGATCAAGAAGATCGAGGAAGTCCTTGAGCGGGAGATCAAGCCGACCCTGAAGAAGGACGGCGGGGACATCGAACTGATCGACGTGGACGGCGATTTCGTCACCGTCTCCCTGCGGGGGGCCTGCGCCGGCTGCCAGTCGTCGCGCACCACCCTCAAGGTCTATGTCGAGAAAAAACTGCGGGAACTGGTCAGTGACTCGCTCATCGTCGAGGAGGACAGATAATGAACTGCGGCAGCGACAAAGTGATCTACATGGACAACAACGCCACCACCCGGGTTGCCCCGGAAGTGGTGGAGGCCATGATGCCCTTTCTCACGGACTGCTACGGCAACCCTTCCTCCATGCATACGTTCGGCGGCCAGGTCGCCGGGGCCATCGCCGAGGCCCGGGAATCAATCGCCGCCCTCATCGGGGCCGATCCGGAGGAGATCGTCTTTACCAGCTGCGGCACCGAAAGCGACTCCACCGCCATCCTCTCGGCCCTGCAGACCTACCCGGACAACCGCCACGTGATCACCACCCGGGTCGAGCATCCGGCGGTGAAAAATCTCTGCGAAAACCTTGACGGCCTCACCGGGCACAAACACCGGATCACCCGGCTGCAGGTCGAGGCGGACGGGATGCTCATTCCGGACCAGTACGAGGAGAGCCTCAGCGACGATACCGCCATTGTCAGCGTCATGTGGGCCAACAACGAAACCGGGGTCATCTTTCCGGTCGAGGAGATGGCGGTCATGGCCCGGGACCGGGGAATACTGTTCCACACCGACGCGGTCCAGGCGGTCGGCAAGATCCCGATCAACCTCAAGGATTCGGCGATTGACTTCCTGTCCATTTCCGGCCACAAACTGCACGCCCCGAAAGGTGTCGGCGTGCTGTATATCCGCAAGGGCACGCCGTTCATCCCCTTCATCAACGGCGGCCACCAGGAGCACGGCCGGCGGGGGGGGACGGAAAACGTCGCCTCCATCGTCGGCCTGGGCCGGGCCTGCCGCCTGGCCGCCGAAAAGATGGAGGAGGAAAACGTCCGGGTCAGGCGTCTGCGCGACAAGCTGGAAAGCGGCCTGCTGGCAAAAATCCCCCGCTCCATGCTCAACGGCCACAAAACCAGCCGGCTGCCGAACACCGCCAACATCAGTTTCGAGTTCGTGGAAGGGGAATCCATCCTGCTGCACATGGACAAGTACAACATCTGCGCCTCCTCGGGCTCGGCCTGCACCTCCGGCTCCCTCGAACCCTCGCACGTGCTGCGGGCCATGGGCGTGCCCTTTACCGCCGCCCACGGTTCCATCCGCTTCAGTCTGTCGGTCTACAACACCGAAGAGGAAGTTGACTTTGTCCTGGAAAAGATGCCGGAGATCATTGCCAATCTCCGGGCCATGTCGCCCTTCTGGAACGACTGAACCCAACCGCTCCGCACCGGAGGAGAACGCATGAAGATCATCCCCCCTTCCTACGAGATCCTCGACGCCCTTGACCGCCGGGGGCTGGCCGAGCGCATCGAATTCAGCGGCCGGGTCTGCTATAAAAGCGAAGACAAAATCGACGCGGATTCGGCCATCCCCTTTGTCCGCAAAATGGCGGAGCACGGCCACAACTCGGTCCTGGAAATGGGGGTCGTGTCGCTCCGGCTCACGGGCATGGACCGGGCCCTGACGGCCGAGTTGCATGCCGCCCGGCCCAGGTACCTGCAGATCGACGCCCCGGCGGCCGATACCCTGCTGGTGACCGGAAGCGTCAGGGCTTTCCGGGAAATGCTGCTGTTTCATCCGGACTGCCGCCCGGTCAGGGCCATGGCGGGTTTCCTCGCCGGCCGCCATCCCTATTTTTTCGACACCATCCTGCCCCCGGAAGGACCGGCGGCCGATCCCGCCATCCGGGTCAGCAAGGTTCCTTTGGAAGAAATTGACGGCCTGCCGCCGGAACTGCGGCTGAAGCATCGCCACATTGCGGTGAAATTCATCGTCAACCGGGCCGTCACCCATGAAATAGTCCGCCACCGCCCCTGCTCCTTCCTGCAGGAAAGCCAGCGCTATTGCCGTTACGCCGACGACAGGTTCGGCGGCGAGGTGTCCTTCATCAAGCCGATGTTCTTCGAGGAGGGAACCCCCGAATTCTCCCTGTGGCAGAGGGCCATGGAGGAAACGGAGCGGATCTACCTTGAACTCCTCAGGACCACGACGCCCCAGGCGGCGAGAACCGTTCTGCCCAATTCCTGCAAGACCGAATTGATCGTCTACGCCAACCTGCAGGAATGGCAGCATATTTTCAGACTGCGGACCACCAGGGCGGCGGAGCCGAGCATGCGCGAAGTGATGATCCCCCTGCACGAAGAACTGCAGAGCCGCTTCCCCGAGCTTGCCCTGGAATAGCCCGGCTGTACCCGGCTGCGCCGACTGCCGACTGCAAACTCACTTCGAAACCGTGTTTCTTGACATCCTAAATCGTACCTGCTAAATTCAACAAATTTTCGTTTATTCAGGTAGATATTTTGCCGGTTAGTATATCTGTCGGTATTTTTTTCCTTATCATAGTCCAGATAAATTATACAAATTTTACAAAAGGAGGAACCCATGGCCCTTGATCCCACCAAGCATGCGGACTGGGAGATTGCCGAAGAAGCGGAAAGCCGCATGAAAACAGTCTACGAACTGGGCGAGCAGCTCGGGCTGGAGAAAGAGGAACTGCTGCCCCACGGCCACTACGTCGCCAAACTCGACTACCGGAAAATCCTGGAACGGCTCAGGGACCGCCCGGACGGCAAATATGTCGACGTCACCGCCATCACCCCCACCCCCCTGGGCGAAGGCAAGTCGACCTGCGCCATGGGACTGGTCCAGGGGCTCGGCAAACGCGACAGATCGGTTATCGGCGCCATCCGCCAGCCCTCGGGCGGACCGACGATGAACATCAAGGGCAGCGCCGCCGGCGGGGGACTGGCCCAGTGCATCCCCCTCACGCCTTTTTCCCTGGGGCTGACCGGCGATATCAACGCCATCATGAACGCCCACAACCTGGGGATGGTCGCCCTGACCTCCCGCATGCAGCATGAGGCGAACTACACCGACGAGCAGCTTGCCAAGCGCAATCTCCGGCGGCTGGACATCCACCCGAAAAAGGTAGAGTTCGGCTGGATCATCGACTTCTGCGCCCAGGCGCTGCGCAACATCACCATCGGCCTGGGCGGCAAGATGGACGGCTTCACCATGCAGTCCAGGTTCGGCATCGCCGTCAGCTCGGAAATCATGGCCATCCTGGCAGTAGCCAGCGATCTCCGGGACATGCGGGAGCGGATCGGCAAAATCGTCGTTGCCTACGACAGGCAGGACCGCCCCGTCACCACCGCCGACCTCGAGGTTGACGGCGCCATGACCGCCTGGATGGTCGAGGCCCTCAACCCGAACCTCATGCAGACCATCGAAGGGCAGCCGGTCATGGTCCATGCCGGACCCTTTGCCAATATCGCCATCGGCCAGTCGTCGGTCATCGCCGACCGGGTCGCCCTCAAACTCGCCGACTATAATGTCACCGAATCGGGTTTCGGCGTCGATATCGGCTTCGAGAAGTTCTGGAACCTCAAGTGCCGCTACTCAGGGCTCAAACCCCACTGCGCGGTGGTGGTCGCCACCATCCGGGCCCTCAAGTGTCACGGCGGGGCGCCCATCCCGGTCCCCGGCAAACCGATGCCCGAGGAATACAAGCAGGAAAACGTCGGCTGGGTCGAGGAAGGCTGCAAAAACCTCGTCCATCACATCGAGACCGTCAAAAAGGCGGGCATCAATCCCGTTGTCTGCATCAATGCCTTCTACACCGACACCGACGATGAGATCAAGGCCGTCCGCCGCCTGTCCGAGGCGGCCGGCGCCAGGGTCGCTCTGTCCAGGCACTGGCAGTACGGCGGCGACGGCGCCATTGAATTCGCCGACGCGGTCATCGACGCCTGCGAGGAGCCCAACGACTTCAGGTTCCTCTACGAACTCGACACCCCACTGGGCAAACGGATCGAGCTGATCGCCCGCGAAGTGTACGGCGCCGACGGGGTCAGCTACAGCCCCGAAGCCCAGGCCAAACTGAAGAGGATGGAGGCGGACCCGGACCTGAAGGACATGGGAACCTGTATGGTGAAAACCCACCTCAGCCTGTCCCATGACCCCTCTCTCAAGGGAGTGCCCAAGGGGTGGACCCTGCCCATTCGCGATATCCTGACCTACAAGGGGGCGGGATTTGTCGTGCCGGTGGCCGGCGCCATCAGCCTGATGCCGGGAACCGCTTCCGATCCGGCCTACCGCCGCATCGACGTGGATGTGGAAACCGGCAGGGTCAAAGGCGTGTTTTAGCCGGCACCCTGTAATTCCCCGGTAATGCACAGGTCAGAAGAGTCCCGGCTCTTTTGACCTGTACTTATTTTTATAGTAATATATGGCATTATCATGTAATTGTTTGCACAAGGGCATCTCCGGGAGCGCCACCCTCAAGGCTTTCCGGCACAGATGGACGTAATGGTCGACAGCAACTCATCGCCCGGGTAACGGAAGAATATGGCAGCACCAGCACAATCAGCGCACAGAAGGTCCACCGTCAAGGACCAATCCGGGGCCAGCAAGCTCAAAATCGGCGAACTGCTCAGCAAGGCGGGCTACATCACCGCGCACCAGTTCGAGATAGCCAAGCAGGAGCAGAAAAAATCCGGCAAGCGGCTCAGCCATATCCTGCTGGACAACGGCTACATCGAACAGGACACCATCGTCAACTTTCTCAGCAGGATGCACAATTACCCCTCCGTCAACATCGCCAAGGAACCGCCCAGCGACGATGCCCTCAGGATCATGCCCTACGAGATTGCCAAGCGGTTCATGGCCTTCCCCCTCCGGGTGGCCGGCAATACCCTGCAGGTCACCATGGCCGAGCCCACCGATTCCATCGAGGTCGAGGAGCTGCAGGAAATCGTCAAGAAAGGTCTGAATGTCTGCGTCTCCACGGTCGTGGACATTGTCAACGCCTACCGGGAATACTACAAAATCGACGACAAGGAATACAATTCCTTCTTTACCCGGGACGAGGAAGAAGATGATGACGTGAGCGTCACCACGGTCGACGACTTCGGCGCCCTGGTCTCGGATGCCGCCGAGGATTTTGAAATCGGCGGGGAAGACGAACATGATGAGGGGGGGCAGTTTTCAGCTTCCGACGCGCCCATCATCAAGCTGGTGAACGGCATCCTGATCAAGGCCGTGCAGGAAGGGGTCAGCGACATCCATATCGAGCCGTTTGAAAAGAACATGCAGGTCCGCTACCGCAAGGACGGCGCCCTGTTCAAATCCATGAACCTGCCCCTGGCCATCAAGAACGCCCTGGTGGCCCGCATGAAAATCCTGTCCGGCCTCAATATCACCGAACGCCGGGTTCCCCAGGACGGGCGCATCAAAATGCGGGTCGGCCGCAACAAGGCCGTCGACTTCCGGGTCTCCACCCTGCCCCTGCTGCACGGCGAAGGCATTGTTCTCCGGATCCTGGACAAGAGTTCGCTCAACGTCGACCTGACCATGCTCGGCTTCGAGCCCGAAACATTCACCATGCTCAAGCGCTGCCTCAACCGGCCGCAGGGGCTGCTGCTGGTTACCGGCCCGACGGGCTCGGGCAAGACCGTCACCCTCTATTCCGCCCTGAATGCCCTGAACAAGGAAGACATTAAAATTCTGACCGCGGAAGACCCGGTTGAATTCAACTTCAGGGGAATCTGTCAGGTCAACGTCAACACCGAGGTCGGCATGACCTTTGCCGCGGCGCTGAGGGCTTTTCTCCGCCAGGACCCGGATATCATCATGGTCGGTGAAATCCGCGATTACGAAACCGCGGAAATCGCCATGAAGGCCGCCATGACCGGCCATCTGGTCTTTTCCACCCTCCATACCAACGACGCCCCTTCCTCGGTGAGCCGTATGATCGATATCGGCGTCCCTTCGTATATCCTTGCCGGCTCCCTGACCATGGTTCTGGCCCAGCGCCTCGGCCGCCGCCTGTGCAAAAAATGCAAGACCGTCATCCAGCATGAACCGGAAGAACTCCTGGCGGCCGGGTTCAGGGAGGAAGAACTTGAAGGGCTCGTTACCTACGGCCCGGTCGGCTGCACCGAATGCAACGGGCTGGGCTACAAGGGGCGGGTCGGGTTCTTTGAGCTGCTGGAATGCACCGAGGCGGTTGCCAAGGCCATTGCCGCGGAAGTGCCCGAGGACCAGCTCTACAAGATTGCGGTCAAGGAAGGCCTGGTGCCGCTGCGCCGCGCGGCCCTGAAAAAAGTGGCGCAGGGGGTCACCAGCCTGGAGGAAGCGCTGCGCAGGACGGTCATGCGGGAGGAAAGCCTGCCTTCCTATCTTGTCAACCCTGAGATCGAGGATTACGAGGACGGCGATGTGATCATCCAGGAAGGCAACCGGGACTCCGACTTTTTCAAGCTGGTCCGCGGCAAGGTTGCCGTGCTCAAGGGCGGCAAGAAAATCGCCGAAATCACCGAGCCGGGAGAATTTTTCGGGGAGATGGCGACGATTTCCGACGAGCCCCGCTTCGCCACCATCGTCTCCATGGGCCGCACCACGGTGACCAGATACCCGGGCGACAAGCTCATGGAGCTCCTGGAGGATTATCCGGATATCGCCAGGAAATTCTTTAAAATCATTGTCGGACGGCTGCAGAAGGCCGACCGCATGGTGGTCAAGCTGGCTGCCAACGGCAGGCCGAGGCCGTCCATGGCCAGGCAGGCATGACACCCGTCTCCGTTTACATCATTGCCTACAATGAAGCGGAGAAAATCGGGCCGGCGATCAACTCCGTGCTCTGGGCTGATGAAATCGTAGTCGCCGACTCGCACAGCAAGGATGATACCGCCGCCATCGCGGCTGAACTGGGAGCCCGGGTGGTCCAGATCGACTTCCAGGGGTTCGGCGATCTGCGCAACCGGGCCATGGATGCCTGCACCCATCCCTGGATATTTTCCCTCGATGCCGATGAACGCTGCACGCCCGAGGCGCGGGACGAAATCCTGGCCGCCGTCGCCGACCCCGGGGCGGCCGATGCCTATTATATCCCCCGGCGCAATTTTTTCATGGGCCGGTGGATCAAATATTCAGGCTTTTATCCTGATTACCGGCAGCCCCAGCTTTTCCGCAAGGGTGCCCTGCGCTTCAAGGACGACCCGGTGCACGAGGAATATCAAATCGTCTCCGGCCGGCCGCCCGGCTACCTGAAAAAACCCATCTGGCAGTTTCCGTACAGGAACCTCGAAGAAGTCGTGCACAAGGCCAACAAATATTCGACCCTGGGGGCGGAGAAGCTGTCGCGCACGGGCAGGCACGCGACCATGTGGCACGCGCTGCTGCGGGGCATATGGTCTTTTCTGCACATGTATGTGCTCAAGAAGGGAATTCTGGACGGCTGGCCCGGGTTCATCATCGCCCTGGGCAATTTTGAGGGAACCTTCTACAAGTATGCCAAGCTGCACGAGATGCAGTCGGACTGGCAG
Organism: Desulfobacteraceae bacterium; assembly: GCA_022837185.1. GTDB lineage: Bacteria > Desulfobacterota > Desulfobulbia > Desulfobulbales > Desulfobulbaceae > UBA10518. The sequence continues at coordinate 3,979 of JALHJD010000007.1, read as the reverse complement.
CCTCCCCCTTCACCTCCCCTCCGGCGCTGAACCCTCGAGGTGCCAACTGATTCCTTTTTCGCACCATTTCATTTTTTCGCGCACGGCCCGCTGCAGTATCCGGTCGTTGTCCCCCAGCCGGGTCCGGTCGTTCATGGGATGATAGAGATGATAGGCCAGACCGTAAAATTTCATGTTCCGGCGCCGTATGCCCGAATTGAGCAGGCGGACGGTAAACTCGCTGTCCTCCCTGCCCCAGCCGATAAATTGTTCGTTGAAGCCGTTCACCGCGATGGCGTCCTGCTTGAAAAAGGCAAAATTGCAGGTTTTGGTCCCGGTCAGGCTGCGGCTGGTGAACGAAAAAAGCCTCGCCAGGAGGGCTGAGCGCAGACAGTTCTTCCTGTTTTCCACACCGTTCAGGCAGAAAGTGGAGACCATTTCCTTCCCGGCCAGGACCTGGGCGGACATGCTCCTGCTCAGCAGGGCCCTTGTCCCCTGGATGAAGTACCCGGGCTGGCAGAAAGCAAGGTGATCCTCGATGAAGTGGCGGTCCAGGACGATATCCCCGTCCACCAGCACGATATACTCCCCCCGGGTCCGGGCAATAGCCCTGTTGCGGCTTCTTGCCAGCCTGAACCCGAGATCCTCCTGCCAGGAATGGATAAGCGGGACAGGGGCGCCGATGTGCATCCGTTTCACCAGCTCGCGGGTGTCGGGTCCCGAGCCGTCATCGGCCACGACAATCTCATCGGGGAGCCGTGTCTGTCTGAACGCGCTGAGGAGAGAGACCTCCAACGCTTCCTTCCAGTTGTAGGTCGTAATGATCAGGCTGACCTTCACGCTCTTTATTCCTCCTCCGGCACCGGCGGCAACAGCCTCAGCGCCGCCTCATGCACCATGTCGACCGATATCCCCCGCATGCATTCCATGTGGTCGCACCGCCGTTTTCTGCAGCCGAGACAGTCGAGCCCGGGCGCCCGGACAATGACGTGCTCGACGCCGTACGGCCCGACCCGCTCCGGATGAGTGGGGCCGAACAGGGCGACGACCGGTGTGCCGGCCATGGCCGCCATGTGCATGGGCCCGGAATCGAGGCCGATGTAGAGTGTTGAGCGTTTGAGCAGCGAGGCGGTTTCGGCAAGATTCAACTCGCCCGCCGCCACAACCGGCCGCAACCGCATGGCCTCGACAATGGCGTCGATGCAGGCCCTGTCGCTGCGGCCGCCGCCGAGCACCACCCTGGTCTCCGGGCGTCCCAGCAGGCGGTCGGCAAGTTCCGCCCATCTTTCCCGGAGCCAGAACTTGGTTGCCCAGCGGGCCGCCGGCTGGATATAAACCAGGCTGTCATCCGGGGGCACCCCCCTGCCCTCCAGGAACCCGGTGACCCGGCTGTCGGCCGGCTCCCCGCTGCAGAGATACAAATCCTCCTTCTTCGGCGGGCAGCCGAGAGCGGTGCAGAAAAGCAGATTTTTGTCCAGGGCATGAACGAGGGTGGGCGGGACTGGCAGACGCCGATGCTGGAACAGGGTGTTCATCTCGCGGGCATCGGCAAAGCCGATGCGCGTCCCCCCCGGATTCGCCATGCCGATCAGGCCGCTGCGAAAGGAGGCGTGCAGGTCAAGCACAATGTCATAGGGCCGGGAGCGGAACTGGCCGCGCAGCCGGGAGAGGGCGGCGACCGTGTCGCGCAGGGCCCGCCAATAGGCCAGCCGGCCCGCCGCCGGATCGCTGGTGGAAGATATCGCGATCGGATAAACCCGGTCTACCGCCGGGTCGCTTTCCGGGATGGCGGCATAGGCCTTCTGGACGACCCAGCCGATGCTGCAGCCGGGCGCGCAGCGCTTGAGGGCGTGAACCACCGGCAGGGTATGGATGATGTCACCCAGGGAACTTGGTTTGAGGATGAGTATTCTTTTGTCCCGCGGGTCCATTTGTCCTGGCCGTCAGCAGCCGGCGGCGGGAAACGCTTCGGGAAGGCGGTCTTCAGGACGTCCCGGAGCCCGGTCACGCGCGGCGGCCGGCCGGTCTGGAGCACATCCCCGCCCCTGTTTTACAGGCGGCCGCAGCACTTCTTGTATTTCTTCCCGGAGCCGCAGGGGCAGGGCTCATTACGGCCGACTTTTTCCTCGGCGCGCTTCACCGGCTTCCGCTCGCTTTCGACGCCGGCCGCCCCCAGGTTCATGGCCATTTCCTGCCGTTTGCGGCGCTGCTCTTCCTCCATCCTGGCAATTTCCTCGTCCCTGACCACCTGCACCCGCAGGAGCGTGCCCACCGTCTTTTCCTTGACCGTCTCGATCATGGACATGAACAGGTTGAATCCTTCCTTCTTGTACTCGTTGAGGGGATTCTTCTGGCCGTAGCCGCGCAGTCCTATTCCCTCCTTGAGGTGGTCCATGTTGAGCAGGTGCTCCTTCCAGTGGGTGTCGACGATCTGCAGGAGAATGATGCGCTCCAGCTGGCGCATCTGCTCCTCGCCGTTGCGCTCCTCCTGCCGCCGGTAGGCCGCCATGACCTCTCCGGTCAGCTTGTCGGCGAACCGGTCCCGGCTCAGGTCCCGGCTCTCATCCTCGTCCCACTGCAGCTGCACATTGAACAGTTCCAGCATCCGCTCCCTGATGGCGGTCCAGTCCCATTCCTGCGACGGGATCTTGTCGCTGGCGAACTCGTCCACCACTCCCTGGATGAGGTCATTGATCATGTCGTCGACAATGGGCCGCACATTCTCCCTTTGCAGGACTTCGCGCCGCTGCCGATAAATGACCTCCCGCTGCTTGTTCATGACATCGTCGTACTCGAGCAGGTGCTTGCGGACTTCGAAATGATATCCTTCCACCTTGCGCTGGGCGTTCTCTATGGCCTTGCTGATCATGTTGTGCTCGATGGGTTCATCCTCCTCCATGCCGAGCTTGTCCATGATCCCGGAAATCCGGTCCGAACCGAAAATCCGCAGAATATCGTCCTCCAGGGAGAGATAGAAGCGGGAGGAGCCGGGATCGCCCTGGCGGCCGGAACGGCCGCGCAACTGGTTGTCGATCCGCCGGCTTTCATGCCGGCTGGTGCCGAGGATGTGCAGTCCGCCCAGTTCGCGGACCCCTTCTCCCAGCTTGATGTCGGTCCCGCGGCCCGCCATGTTGGTGGCAATGGTTACCCTGCCGCGCTGTCCGGCCCCGGCGACGATCTCCGCTTCCCGCTCATGCTGCTTGGCATTGAGGACATCGTGGGCGATGTTCTCCTTCTTGAGCATCTTGGCGATCCTTTCCGAGACGTCGATGGAGATGGTGCCGACCAGGACGGGCTGCCCCTTGTCGTGCAGCTCCTTGATCTCATTGATGATCGCCCGGTACTTGGCCGCCTGGTTCTTGTAGATGACATCCGGATAGTCCTTCCTGATCATCTTCTGGTGGGTGGGGATGACCACCACGTCCAGGTTGTATATCTTTTTGAACTCGGCCGCCTCGGTATCGGCCGTGCCGGTCATGCCGGCCAGCTTGTCATACATCCGGAAATAGTTCTGAAAGGTGATGGAGGCCAGGGTCTGGTTTTCCTTTTCGATCTTGACCCCTTCCTTGGCCTCGAGGGCCTGGTGCAGGCCGTCGCTGTAGCGGCGGCCCTCCATGGTGCGGCCGGTGAATTCGTCGACGATGACCACCTGGCCGTCCTTGACGATGTAGTCCACATCGCGCTGGAAAAGCTGGTGGGCCTTGAGGGCCTGGTTGATATGGTGCAGCTTGTCGATGTTGCGCGGATCGTAGAGATTGTCGACCTCCAGCAGCTCCTCGCCCAGGGCCACGCCATCATCGGTGAGCATGGCCTGGCGGGACTTTTCCTCCACGGTAAAATGCTCATCCTTTTTGAAGTGCTTCATGATGCTGTTGACCTTGAGGTACAGGTCGGTGGACATGTCGGCCGGGCCGGAAATGATCAGGGGGGTGCGGGCCTCGTCGATGAGGATGGAGTCGACCTCGTCGACGATGGCGAAGTTGAAGCCGCGCTGGCAGAA
>JALHJD010000006.1 GCA_022837185.1 Desulfobacteraceae bacterium | reverse complement strand
GCATGGCAAACGCGCCCAGAAAGCGGTTTTTATAGGTAAATTCCAGCCACAGGTAGACCACGGCAATGGACCAGGCAAAAAAGACCAGCGATTCGTACATGTTCGAAAGGGGGGCATAGCCGATCCCCATCTGGTGCGACTCGATCCACCTGAGACCGATGCCGGCGGTATTGACCGCCAAAGCCGCCGCCGTTGCCGCTGTTGCAACAAGGCCCAGTCTGGGGGCCCGGAACACCAGAAGCGCTATGTAGGCGGCAGCGGAGAATAAGTAAGCGAATGTTGTAATGCCGAGAAGTTGTGAGCTATCCATGGTGTACACCTGTTATGCTGATCCTGTGGGACAGATAGACCCTCCCTGCCGGGCAAGAACACTTGGTGGACAGGGAGGGAAGAAGCATGGGAATACTCCTGTCATCGGATGACCGCCCCGCCCTGTTCCTCTCCGCCGACGGGCCATTCCAGTTCGATTTCCAGGGAGCGCTTTGTCTTGCGCCCGGTTTCTTCTTCGGCCTTTATTTCCAATGTCAAGTTTTCCGGAAAGTCAAGGTCGACGTGTCCGGCCTCGTTGCCCAAACTTATCCGGCCCTGTTCAACCCTGTCCGCCATCAGGCGGAGAACTTCGGCGATCTCACTTCTTGTCTTTTTTTCTTCGCTTTTGAACAGCACAGTTTCACGACCCATTTCATCCTCCTTAAACGCTGACGCGAAAGAACCCCGGGGCCCCGCACTGATTGGAACAGCTGATCATCGAGGGGCAACACTCTTTTCGCATTTTTCCTGTAATGCAAAATATAAGTTCAACAAATCATTGCGACAAATAGAAAAGAATCGTATAAATATTCGAAAAAATCGAAAGATGAACCATGGAATGGCTCAACTATCATCACCTGTATTATTTCTGGATTACCGCCCGGGAAGGGAGCATTAGCAGGGCCGGTGAACATCTGCGGCTTGCCCCCTCCACGATCAGCGCCCAGATCACCAAGCTCGAAGGCGTCCTGGAAGGCAAACTGTTCCGCCGGGTTGGCCGTAATCTGGAACCGACCGAAATGGGACGGATAGTGTTCCGCTACGCCGACAAAATATTCTCCCTGGGCCATGAAATGCTGGACACGGTTCGGGGAAGACCTGTGTCCGGGCCGCTGCGCCTTGTTGTCGGAACAGTGGCCGCGCTGCCCAAGCTGGTTGTGCGAAAACTCCTGGAGCCGGCCATCAGGCTGCCCCAACAGGTTCGCATGATCTGTCATGAGGGCAGGGAGGAACAACTCCTTGCCGAGCTCTCCGTTCACGGTCTTGACATTGTCCTGACCGATACCCCGGTCAAGCCCGGGTTAAGCGTCAAGGCCTACAGCCATCTCCTGGGGGAGTGCGGCATAAGTTTTTTCGGCACCCGGCGGCTTGCCGATGGACTGCCGGACAACTTCCCCCTTTCACTGGATGGAACTCCCATGCTGCTGCCAAGTCCGATGTCAGCCCTGCGTGGTTCACTGGACCGATGGTTTGACTCCCTCCCCATCCGCCCGGCGGTGGTTGGTGAATTTGACGACCAGGCGCTGCTCAAGACCTTCGGCCAGGCCGGGGACGGTATTTTTGCGGCGCCTACGGTTATCGAAGAGGAGGTGCAAAGGCAGCACGATGTTGTGGTTATCGGGCGCACCCGTGCCGTCCGGGAACAGTTTTTCGCGATTTCCATTGAACGGGTCATCAAACACCCGGCCGTGGCGGCAATACAAAAGGCTGCCAGCAGTTATTTTATTGCATGAAACAATTTGTGAAGGCCGAAAACAAACTCACTCAGAAACAAACAGGGTAGAAACCATGCATACCATACTCGGCGCCAACGGCGTCATTGCCCGGGAGTTGTCCGGGGCCCTTTTTGCATCCTCTCCGGCCATCCGGCAGGTGAGCCGGAATCCCCGGAGAGTGAATCCGACCGATGAGGCCGTTGCGGCCGATCTGCTGGATGCCCGGGCAACCGCCAGGGCTGTTTCCGGCAGTGAGGTTGCCTACTTGGTGGCCGGCCTGAAGTACGACGCCACCGTCTGGCAGGAGCAATGGCCCAGAGTGATGCGCAACGTCATCGACGCCTGCAGGCGTCACGGCAGCCGCCTCGTATTCTTCGACAACGTTTATGCCTACGGGCGCGTGGACGGCCCGATGACGGAGGAAACCCCGTTCAACCCGGTCAGCAGGAAGGGTGAGGTCAGGGCGAGAATCGCAACCATGCTGCTGGAGGAAATGCACAGCGGCAATCTCCAGGCGATGATCGTGCGGGCGGCCGACTTTTACGGTCCCGGCGCGGAAAACAGCTTTCCGCATGCCACCGTGTTCAAACGTCTCAAAGCCGGGAAAACGCCGCAATGGATAGGCAACCCCGATGCCGTGCATACCTTCACATTTACCCCGGACGCCGGCCGCGCCTTGGCCGTGCTGGGGAGATCGCCGGACGCGTTCGGCCAAACGTGGCACCTGCCGACCACCAGGGAACCGCTCTCGGGAACAGGCTTTGTCCGCCTGGCCTGCGAATTGGCCGGGCGACCCTTCAGAATACAGGTTGCACCCCGGTGGCTGCTGAGGATCATGGGCATCTTCATGCCGGTGCTTCGTGAAAACGAGGAAATGATGTACCAATTTGAATAAGACTACCGCTTCGACAGCAGCAGGATTGGGTCCGCCTTTGGTTTACAGGCTACACCGTACCGCACGGGAATCAGCGAAACACTGCGCTCCGGGAAGTAAACCGCCAGAAACAAAAAATCGGATGCGGCGGCCGCGGGCATAAATTGCCTTGTGCGTTGTATTCCTTGAAATTCAAAATCAATCAGGATGCTTCATTATGCCAAGGATTGTCCGTCGGTAATCCGCGGTTGCTTGGGATTGTGGGAATATGGGACTCAGTCATCGACCGGTTGCAGAAAAGGATATCCCCCTGATCTGCGGGTTTCCCCGCGATGAGGAGGAATTGTTCCACCTCTTTCCCAGGGCGTCATACCCGCTGACCCCCCGGCAGCTGCTCAGGGCGATCGAACACCGCGCCGATTCAACGGTCGTCGAGCGTGACGGCGAGGTCGCGGGCTTTGCCAACTTCCATCGCTGGGAAAGGCACGGCTGCTGTTCCATCGGCAACGTCATTGTCTCGCCGGCTGCCCGCCGCAGCGGCGTGGGCCGGTATCTCATCGAAACGATGATCGGACTGGCCGTGTCCAGGCATGGGGCCTCGGAGGTAAACGTTTCCTGCTTCAACACCAATGCCGCCGGGCTGCTGCTGTACACCCAACTCGGATTCCGGCCCTTTGGTGTCGAAGAGCGCCTGGACCGCAGAGGAAACCGTGTCGCGCTGGTACACATGCGGCTGGACTGGACCGCCGCCCGAGTCCGGCAGACAGACAACAATTCGCCGCTGCCCGGAATATGATATGGCCGTCATCGAGACCGTGACCGCAACCGCCGCCCTGGCCGAGGTGGATGAACTGCTCTGGCGCGTCCTGTGGCAGCCCCTTGGCCTGCCGCCGGACGCGCGGGGGCGGTTCGGCATCGACGGCAAGGAGATCGTGCTGGCGGCCAGGGAACGGGGAAAACTGGTAGGTGGACTGGTTGCCGTCTGGACGAGCCGGACCGAAATCGAACTGCGGCACCTGGCGGTCGCTCCCGAAGCTCAAGGCAAAGGCATCGGCCGGAGCCTGGCCGCCGCGTTATCCGGCATCGTTGCCGCGAAGAAAGGCCGGCGCATCCACACCATCGCCCGCAGCACATCCGCCGGTTTTTTCCGCCGGCTCGGCTTTCAAACCGCGCCGGGCCAGGCCCCGGAACACCCGGTTTTTCTGGCCCACTCCATTACCTTCGAACTGATGGAAAAAATCGTCGATTAAGGCGGACCACCGGGGCCCCTGTCCAAACAGGCCACCCCTCTCCCGGCGCCCCCGACGGAAAACCGCTGCTGCCCCCTGGCCGCGTTCGCCGGCAGCCTACTCCTCCAGGTCCGCTTCAAGATCCAGACGGATTGTTACTTCCAGGCCGACCGCCCCGGGGCCGCCCGGCATGGGAATATTCCAGATCATGCCGAAATCCTCGCGGTTGAGCGTGATCCCCGCCGAAATGCCCATGGTTGTCTCCCCGCCGATCTCCTCCGGGCATTGCACCGGCCCGGCGATGGCAACGTCAAGCAGGACCGGGCGGGTGACGCCGTGGATCGTCAGCTCTCCCACCAGCCGCCCCTTTCCGTCCCCCAGGGCTTCAAAACCCGTGCTGCGAAAGGTTATGGCCGGATATTGCGCCACGTCGAGGAAATCCGGGCTGCGCAGATGCTCGTCCCGCTTGGCGATGCCCGTATAGATCCCGGCGGCGTCAATCAGCGCCTCCAGGGACAAGCCGGCCGGATCCGCGGGATCGAAGGACACCGTGCCGCTGATCCGGTTGAACTGGCCCCGGACATCGGCAATGGTCAGGTGCCGGACACTGAATGCCGCCACCGAATGATCGGGATCAATTATCCATTTTCCCATGAACAGCCTCCTTTGTTCAGCAGGGGAATGGTACGCTCATATTCTTACGGGATCGGACCTGTCCGGGCACCGTTCAATTGCTGATAAAACACTGGGGGTCGTCCCCAAGCAGGTCCCCTTCTCCTTGTGCAAGAGAAGCGGCATAGGCGATCGCCCTGCAGCCCCGGCAATGCGCCCATCTCCGGCAGGTCCCGCAACGACCTGTGTATCTGCCGCGGTCCCGTAGACTTTCCAGTATTGCCGATTCCGCCCAGATCTGCCGGAGGGAATCGGTCCGAACATTGCCCAGCGGCACAGGCAGCCGCCGGCACGGGACCACGGTGCCGTCTGGAAGGATCGTCAGCCCGGAGATGCCCGCGGCGCAGCCGCCGGTGGCAACCGGGCCGCAGTCCCCGTCCGGCCCGCCGCCGCGCATCTGCGAGGCGACGGGATCGCCGGTGACGATTTCGATGCCCTCCGCCGGAAGGGAAAATATATCCTCGTAGATCGCCCGCACTTTTTCCGGCGCCATCATCCGATCTGCCAGGTGCGCCCCCCTGCCCGACGGAACCAGTCGGGAGAAGCCCAACCGCTGCGCGCCGAACGAGGTGCAGATGGCGATCATTTCCCGGAACCTGTCGCCGTTGATCTCCGACAGGGTGGCGTTGAGGGTCACCGGCAGGCCCGCGGCGACAAGATGGCCTATCCCCCGGCGGGACGCGGCGAAGCTCCCTTTCCCCCGGATCGCGTCATGGATCTCCTCGGGCCCCTCGATACTGACCTGCACCCCTTTCACGTCCAGGGCGGCAAGCCGGGCCGCCCCCTCCGCATCGATCAGGGTGCCGTTGGTGAGGAGATAGACGGTAAAGCCGCGGGACCGCATTTCATCGAGGATGGCAAAAAGGTCCGGCCGCAGAAAGGGCTCACCGCCGGTGACGTTCAGGCTGGTCGCGAACTCGAGCTGGTAGGCGGCCGTCCAGGCCTCCAGCATGTCGGTGAACTCCTCCAGCAGCTCCCTGATTTCACCCAGACTCAGCTCCTCTTTTCCGCGGCCGGTCTGGTAGCAGTGCGAACAGTGGAGATTGCAGCGCTCGGTGAGATGCAGCTGGACAAAAAATTCCTGGTTGGTGCTGATGGGCATGGTCCTGTTGTTCCGGTTGATTGCAGCGGTTCAGGCAAGGTGGATGGCCCGGGAGAAAAAGGGCAGACGCCTCCGCCGGTCATGCGGCCGTCCGGAAGGCATCTGCCCGGCTGATGTCGTTGCCGACCGGCAACTTATGCGCTCTTTCAGCCTTTTCATTTATGGCAGATTCTGCCGTTGTTCTTTTTGGCGGCTCGGCGGACCCTGGTCCAGTATTCCGCCTCCCTTGCGAGAACGTCCTTGCTCACATTTTTTTTCATGTTTCACCTCCATTTAGTTGATACGGCGTTATGCCGTTTGGACCAGTCCATGCTGGAATGCGATCGGACAGGTCCTGCCAAATCGGAAAATCCGATACATGCCGCCGCAACGAGGCCCCTCCTGTCCGGCCGAACCGGACGGGTCCATGCCTGTGCGCCGGACGGCGGCGCGGACCGCAGGAACGGACCTGGAGCTTCCTGAACGGGCGCGGCTTCGCCCGACAAGAGCTGTCAATGGGGGAGCCTTTGTCTCAACGCTACAAAAATCATGCCAACCATAACCGAAAGGGACGGGGATCATCTCCGCTCCGCCGCCTTCTCCGCAAAGCAGGCCCCAGAGATCGGACGGCCCCTTCCTTTCAGGGGATCACTATGCTGCTCCTCCGCCGGCCGACTTTCTCAGGGCGGCCAGGTTGTCGCCCCGCAAACTGTCCAGCGCCACCGGATGGACCTCCATGGCGTTGCCGGAAAAAATCCTGTTCTTCAGCGGTCCGTTGGCCGGGCCGAGCGGCGTGAAGCCGAACTTCGTCCGCAGGTCCTCGGGAATTTCCAGGCGGCGCAGGGCCTCGATCTGCCACTGGGGCGACCCGTACCAGACGGAATCCGTTCCCCAGAGGACCCGGTCCTCGCCCATGCCCTTGATAAGGGTCCCGAGAATCCCGGCGCAGTAGCGCGGCGCGCTGACAGCCGTTACGGCGAAAACGGAGCCCAGTTCGGCATAGACATTGCTGACGCCGTATTTTTCCGGGATCCGGGCCAGATCGCTCACCCACGGGATCTCCCCGGTCTCCTCGAACCGCCGCACATCCTCCTCGGCGGGAATTCCGCCGGTCTCAAGGCCGGAATGATAAATGAGAAACCGAAGCTCCGGCCAGTCCTTCGCGGCCCGGGGGACATCATCCACGTTGCCGTACCGCCAGGTAGAAGGCATTCTCTGCCGGTAATTGGCCGGCAGCAGCCCCTTGTGGATGCAAATCGTGGTGATGCCCGCCTTGACCATCCTTTCATACGCCGGGTAGACGAGCTTTTCATCGTCGAGGCGCCAGGGCCATTGGGATTCGCCCATGGGCTGGCCGACCGTGTAGCCTTTCCAGGCATCCGGCCGCAAGGCAATGGCCTGCTCAAGCTCCTCCAGCCAGCCGGGCCGTCCCGGGGTGAAAAGGGCATGGACGTAGAGCCGTTTGGAGCCGGTTTTTTCCCGCACCAGCGCACGGGCCCGGGCCAGATCCTCATTGTGGAGAAAATAATGGGCCGGGTCATCGTTGGGGGCGCTGCTCAGGACCGCCAGCCCGGTTTCGCTCTCCAGGAAGACTTCCCGGAAAAAATTGTCGAAATGGATCTTGGCCGGGGTCTGCTCCCCTTCCATGGCCGGATTCCACTGCCTGGCCAGCTCGCGAAGGCCGAGTATGCTGGTGGAGGGATATTGGGGATAGACGAAATGGGTCTGGAGATCGAAAATGAGTTGCCCGGCAAATTCCCGGGCCCGCTCCGCGCCGATCTCCGGGTCCGCCGCTTCGGCGGGATCCACGTCGAACAGCGGACCGAACACCGAATTCATGGCCAGGAAGCCGGCCGCCAGTCCGCAGCTCGAGTGCAGAAACGAACGGCGGCTCATGGCCAGCCGCCCTCTGAAACACTCCGCCATTTCAAGGACTATCCGTTCCACCAGGCGCATCCGCTCCGTCTGCCGCGCCACGCTTTCCCCTTCCTCCCGGATACGGGTCGGCAGTGCCGATTCCGGCCCTGCCGCCGCAGACATGTTTTCCTTGGTCATTCTCTCTCCCATTTGTTCCCGGCTGTTTATTTTCTGGTTCTTTTTCTGCCTCCTTTGCATAATCCGTTCCAGAATCCCGCGGCGCCGTCAGCCGCATCGGCCATATCACGCCTCACCGCTCTCCGCGAAACAGCCTGGTCCGGCCAGTGCCGGGCGAGCCCTGGCCGGCACACCCCCGGGTGCAGAAGCGTGCATGATCCTGTCGCCCTGACGCAACAGGTCGCTTCCGCGGGAAACGTACCCCACACGGTCATGACCCTGGTGCGGACAGGCTTGCCGGCCGGCGGATTGCCCCGCCTGATTTCCTGGACAATGTGAATCTTATGAAATTGCCGCCGGATCAGCGGGCCTGGATCAAACGGCAGGATGGGCAGCCGCCGGCAAGGCCGTTTTCTCACTCCGATTGCTGTGCCTGATCACGCGGCTTCAACCCCTCGGCCAGAATGCGGATGACCGACCGTACCGCATCCCTTCCCTTCTCTCCGGGATTGAAATCACCAACCAGCAGGCCGTCCAGCACCAGCACGGCAAGGCCATGCACACAGGACCATGCGGCAAGGGCATGCGAACCGGGATCGCTTCCGGGTATGAGGCCCCGTTCCTGACATACCGACACCGCATCGCGCAGGACTCCGTACGCTTCCGCCGCAGCCGCGGTGACCGGGGAGAGGCTGCCAGGTTCGGTCCGCCGCAGCCCCGGCATGTGCATGAGGCGGAATTCCTCCGGGTGGTCAAGGGCAAAGTTGACATATGTTTCACCCAGGGCCGCCAGACCTTCAAGCGGGGCATCGATGCTTTGCTCCCATACGGCGCTGAGTGCCCGTGTGAAACGGCGGAAAGCCTCCGCCGCCAAGGCCTCGATGAGGGCTGCCTTGTCCGGAAAGTGGTGGTACGGAGCGGCATGGCTGACCCCGGCCCGACGACCGACCTCGCGCAGGGTGACAGCGTCAATGCCGCCTTCCTGAACAATCTGCAGCCCGACATCCAGCAGCGCCTGGCGCAGATCGCCATGGTGGTAGCGTTTGGTCAATGGGTGAATGGGAGAAACACCTGACATGGAAAAAAGATACCTCCTGATCTTGACAATGTAAAGTCCCTTGCGTATCTTTACAATGTAAAGTTCTTGCGGGATGCTCTGCTCACGAGCTTGTTCAGGTATTTTTTCTGGAGGGATGAACGATGTCAAAACGAGTTGATGTTGAATTCGTCAGCGGCAAGGACGTTTGCCGTGCCTGGCTGTAACGGCCGCCTGTTGGCATCCGGGGCCCGAGGCCGTGCATTGTCATGGCCCACGGCCTGGGTGGAACCCGGGATGCGGGACTGGAGCCGTACGCGGAGAAATTCTCCCGCGCGGGCTACCTGGTGCTCCTGTTTGATTACCGCCATTTCGGCGCCAGCGGCGGTGAGCCCCGTCAGTTGTTTTCCATCAGGCGGCAACTGCAGGACTGGGAAAAGGCTATCTGGTTCGCGCGCGGCCTCGGCGATGTCGATCCCCGGCGCATAGCCCTTTGGGGGACATCGTTTTCAGGGGGTCATGTCATCGTCGCCGCTGTGAAGAGCGGACGCATCGCAGCCGTATCAGCCCAGTGTCCGATGATGGATGCCCTCGCTGCGGCAATGAATGCCGGACGGTATGCCGGGCCGACTTCATTTCTGAAACTGGGGGCGATGGGTATGATTGACCGGGTCCGGGCCCTGCTCGGGATGCCGCCCCTGTATATACCTCTCATCGCGCCGCCCGGCGAACTGGCGGCAATGTCCAGCCACGATTCAGCTTCGGGATACCGGGCCCTCGTCCCGCCAGGTTGGCAAAACCGGATCTGTCCGCGGTATGTTTTGAGCATTGCCGCCTACCGTCCCATAAATTACGCCAAAAGGCTCTCATGCCCCGCGTTGATCCAGGTGTGTCTGAAAGACAGTCTGGCCCCTCCGCATTCGGCCCTGGAAACGGCAAGAAAGATCGGCGCCAGGGCCGAGTTGAAGCAATACGATTGCGGGCACTTCGACATCTACCTTGGCGAACTCTTCGAGCAGGCATCCGATGAGCAGCTTGAATTTTTCAACCGCGTGTTGTCTCCCGGCCCGTAGCAGGGCATGGGAAAAGCCCGCGAATCTTCTCTCTTCCGGTTGGCTGTAAATGCTACCCGTTGTTCCCATTCTCCGGAAAACGCGTTCCGTCCTGCTCTGCAAAATCCAATTGCCGACCGATTACCCTTGTCCCCCGGATCAGTCCCTTTTCCTCAACAAAGATTATCCGGCTCCCATTTTCACACCATTCGCGGTAAACAAATGTTATAATGACAGACAGCACGTGCCGATAAATCTGTCCGGAGGAGCTGTCATGCCGTTTCAACCGCCGCCGTACACATCCCCAGATTTCTCCCTGCCGCACCTTGCCGACGCCCCCTTTGCCACCTTCAGGCAGGCGCCCGGGGACGGGGCGCTGCCCGAAGGATACCACGCCACCTCGGTGTTCCCGGAATACCTGCATCTCGAACACGGGGGGTGGCGGATCCTGGCCGATTCCAGAATGGACTGCGTCGTGGTGCGGGAAGTGGAGGGCGCCCTGCTGGTCAGGGAGCCCAGGTGCGTGAGAGGCGGTGACATGGTGGCCTGCGGTCGGGGAGAAAACGGCGAAGAGGGCATCCTGGTCCATACCGAAGGCTTTGCCCCGGCCGGGCGAAGTGCCGAAAAGTTTGCCTTCCGCAGCCGGCCGACCTGGGAGAGCCCCTTTTCCATCGATTATGACCAGTTGTACGAACTGCTGCAGTACGAGCGGCGGCACGGCTTCGTTCTCTGGGTGCTGGGCCCCGCCGTGGTCTTTGACCGGGACTCCCGCCAGGCCCTCATTTCCCTGATCCGGGAAGGCTATGTTCACGGGGTGACAGCGGGCAACGGCTTCGCCGTGCATGATCTGGAAGGAGCCCTCTACGGCACGGCCCTGGGACAGGACATTTACACCAAGCAGCAGGCCCCGGGCGGCCATTACCATCACCTGGACACCATCAATGCTGTGCGCCGGGCCGGCTCCATAAGGGAGGCGGTCGCCTCGGGCCTGATCAGGGACGGGGTCATGCACGAGTTGATCCGCCGGGACGTTCCCTTTGTCCTGGCCGGCTCCATCCGGGATGACGGTCCCCTGCCGGAGGTGGAGAGCGACATTGCCCTGGCCCAGGACAGGATGCGGGACCTGGCCTGCCGGGCAACCACGGTCATCGCCCTTGCCACCCAGCTCCACGCCATCGCCGTTGGCAACATGGTTCCCTCGTACCGGGTGAGCGGGGCGGGAACGGTCCGGCCCGTCTATTTCTACACCATCGACATGTCCGAATTCGTGGTGACCAAGCTGGCCAACCGCGGCTCCCTGACCGCCCGGCCGATCCTGACCAACGCCCAGGATTTCGTGGTGATTCTCAATTCCGGCTTACAGCGGCTCTGAGGAAACGACCGTCCCCGCCTCGCCCTTGACGGCCCGGCTGATAGCGGCGATGGAGGTGATGATGGTTTTTCTCCCCCCGCGCCCGGCAAACTCCGTGGCGGCTTCGATCTTGGGTCCCATCGACCCTTCCCCGAAATGGCCCGCCCGCAGGTACTCCCGCGCCTCCGCCACGCTCAGCGTACGCAGCAGCTCCGCATCGTCCCTGCCGAAATTGAGATAGGCGCCGTCAACGTCGGTGGCGATCAGAAAGAGGTCCACCCCGATCTCCTCCCCCAGCCTGGCACTGGCCAGGTCCTTGTCCACCACCGCGTCAATGCCGTGGAACGTCCTGCCTTCCCGGGTCACCGGTATGCCGCCCCCGCCGCAGCAGATGACGACAAAGTCCTGGTCGATCAGTTTGCGGATCTCCCTTTTCTCGACGATGGTCTGCGGGCGGGGAGACGCCACCACCCGGCGATGCCCCTTGGGGGTGGCAATGGTCGGGAAAGGAAGCGTTGCCGCCTTCTCCCCGGAGTAGGCCGGGCCGATGGGCTTGCCGGGCCGGGCAAAAGCCGGGTCGTCCCGGTCGACCACCACGTAGCTGAGCAGGCTGACGATATCCCGGCGCCTGCCCCGGAGCATCAACTCACTGTCCAGGGTGGATTCGATCATGTAGCCGATCTGACCCTGGGTTTGGGCCACCAGGATTTCCAGGGGGAGCTTGGGAACCGCGTCGCAGCAATCCTGCTGCAGCAGAAGGTTGCCGACCTGCGGCCCGTTGCCGTAGGTGATGATGACGCGGTAGTCGTCAAGGAGCTCGGCGATCTGCCGGACCGGCAGCCGGAGATTGGCAAACTGCTCCTCGATGGTGCCGGCCTCTCCCTTGCGGATAAGGGCGTTGCCCCCCAGAGCGATCAGCAGGATTTCCTTGGCGGCCGGCGGTCTGTCCACAACAGGTCCCTGTCGTTTACGGTTGTTCCGCGGTGGCGGCCGCGGCCGCCAGGCGTCTGGTGAGCACCTCCGCCAGGCCGGGTTTGCCGTGATCCTGGTATTCGTAGCGCACCCGGACCGTCGGGTGATCGATGGTGATGAGGCGGGTCAGATGGATGGGGGTGGCCAGGACGACCAGGTCGCAGTCGCAGCCGTTAATGGTGGCGGCAAGGTCCTGCATCTGCTCGGCGCCGTAGCCCATTGCCGGCAGGACCTCCCCGATATGGGGGTATTTCGCCAGGGCGGCGGCAATGGAGCGGACGGCGCAGGGCCGCGCGTCGACGATCTCGGCGGCGCCGAACTTCCGGGCGGCCAGATAGCCGGCGCCAAAGGACATTTCCCCGTGGGTGAGGGTGGGACCGTCCTCCACCACCAGGACCCGCCTGCCCCTGATCCGCTCGGGTTCACTGACCAGGATTGTCGAATCGGCCAGGACGATGTCCGCCCCGGGGGCAAAGCGGCGGATGTTGTACTCCACCTCCTCAACGTTGCCCGGCGGCGCGGAGTTGACCTTGTTGATCACCGCGATATCGGCCATGAGCATGTTGGTCTCGCCTGGGTGGTAGCGCCGCTCGTGGCCGGGCCGCAGGGAATCGAACAGCACCACGTGCACATCGGGCCGGAAGAACGGGGTGTCGTTGTTGCCGCCGTCCCAGACGATGACTTCGGCCTCCTGCTCCGCCCTGCGCAGAATCTCGGCGTAATCGATGCCGGCGTACACCACGATCCCCTGCTCGACCAGCGGTTCGTATTCTTCCAACTCCTCAATGGTGCACTTGCACCGGACAAAATCCGCCCGGTCACCAAAACGCTGAACGATCTGGTCCCGCAGGTCGCCGTACGGCATGGGATGCCGGGCCACAACCACCTTCTTTCCCTGGTCCTGCAGGATCCGGCAGATCTTGCGGGTGGTCGGCGATTTGCCGCAGCCGGTCCGGACCCCGCAGACCGACACCACCGGTCGGGCGGTGGGCAGCATGGTGCGGCCGGCGCCGATGAGGAGAAAGTCGGCCCCTGCGGCCTGGACCTCGGCGGCCCGGTGCATGACCTCGATATGGGCCACGTCGCTGTAGGAGAAAGCGACCAGATCGACGCCGTGCCGGCGGATGAGGTCAATCAGCTCGGTCTCCGGGAAAATCGGAATGCCCTCCGGGTACATCCCGCCGGCCAGCTGGGGCGGCAGGTACCTGTTTTCGATGGAGGGGATCTGGGCGGCGGTAAAACCCACCACCTCGTACCGGGGATTGTCCTTGAAACAGGTCAGGAAATTATGAAAATCGCGCCCGGCCGCGCCCATGATGATAACTTTTTTCGCCATCCGCCTCCCCTGCTCCTTGTACTCGCGGTTCACCCCTGCTTTTCCCCCGGTATAGCACCAAATGCAAAGGGATCAAATTTTTGCCTGCCCCTGCCCTTTTGCCGTCACTGGGCCCCCTCCCGATTTCCCCCCGGCCGACCCGATACGGGACGCCGCCTGCTCCATGAGCGCGATAAACTCCGGATCGCGGTCCAGGGATTCGATCAGCAGGTCCACCTCTTCCCCGCCCGCCGCGCCGAGATCCAGTTCCACCGCTCTTTTGAGCTGGCGCATCTGCCATGGGGATATGCCCTCGAGGGGCTTCCATTGCCCGAAGGACTGGATGATTCCCAAGCCGACCGCGTCACAGGCAAGCCGGTCGACGCCGGCCAGGACCAGGTTCGTCGCAACCGCCCGGCCTTCCCACGGCCCGCCGGCAACCATGGTTTTCGTGCCGTCGATAATGTTGAGATCCGGCCTGAAGGCGAGATTGAGTTCCGCCACCACCTCCTCCCAATGGTTGCTGTCCACCAGGTACGGACGCTGGCTGAAATGGGTGGCCCCGACAAAATTCTTCAGGCAGATGGAATACCCGGCGTAGCGGTGGGTCTTGATGACCGGCACATTGACGACCCGGTCGACGTTGAAAAACCATTCGGTGACGTCCACCTCCTGCAGGTAGCGGCCGCCAACCCTGACCCTGACCCAGCCGTGATCCTCGAAATAGACCGTTTCGGCGCCGGCCTCCCGGGCCGCGGCGGCGATGCCCGTCAGCTCCATGTTCCTGGCTGTCGAACCCCTGATCAGGGCCGACATGTCACCAACATAAACCTTTGCTGCGCCCGCCTCGTACAGCAGTTCCACCACCGCCCGGACCACCACGGGACTGGTGGTCGAGGGATTGCTTTTCTCCCCCACCACGTTCGGCTTGACCAGCACGGTTCTTGAATCGACGGCCAGGGGCCCGAATCCCCCGATCAAAGCAACCGCCCGGCGGGTCATCTCCTTCACGTCCCTGCCGCCCACTGCCGCGACCGGGAATTTCCCGGACGGCCGGGGAACATCCCGGCCCCCCGGCGGTTCAGCCACCGTGTCGGCCCCGGTCAGGAAAACCTTGATGGGATGGCGGCTTCTGAATATTCCATACGCGCCGGCGACGGCCGCCAGCACCAGCAAAAACACCCTGCGTCCAAAGGTCATTGATTATCCCTGCGCTCGTCCATTGCTCGAGGAAACGGGCCGCCCCGGCCGCCGGGTTGGGCCCCCGCCCTGCCCGCCCCCCCTATCCACCCCTGATTATTTTCTCGACCTTTTCAATTTCCTGGGGAAACAGGTCGGTCGGAACACTCGCCCTCCCCTTGACCTTGTAGACCATGTACCGGGCGCAGGTGGTGAACGTGCCTTTGCAGAATTTTCTTTTCAGCAGTTCGGCAATGGCGGGATAATTCCGCATCTTGTTGTTGAAAAAAATACATTGGTGGATGAGTTCACAATCCGGCATCTTTCACTCCTTGTGGCTGTTTATTCAGAATACTCTCCCCCCGGCAGCTTCTCCCCTCGGAGCTGACTCCCGCCTCTTCTCCCGTACCGTTCTATTATTGCCCCACCGGGGGCTTCCGTCAACTCTCCGTGTTGGGCCCCCCGGGAATGCCCCTGCCGGAGCAGGCGCAGGAATCCGTTTTTTCCCGCCGCTGTGCTCCTTCCCCCCGCAGGTGCAGCATGGTCCGGGCGACGAGAAAGGCGCTGATCGGGGCGGTGCTGAACAGGAACAGGGTGACCAGCAGTTCGTGCAGGCTGAGGCCGCCGCCGCGATTACTGAAGTACAGGGAGGAGGCCACCAGGATCCCGCCGACCCCAAGGGTGGTGGCCTTGGTGGGCCCGTGCAGGCGCATGAACAGGTCCGGCAGGCGGGCCAGGCCGATGGAGCCGATCAGGGCGAAGGCGGCGCCGATGAGCAGAAAAAGGGAGATGAAAATTTCCAGCACTGGTTGCTCCTTATTCGATGATGTCGCCTCGCAGAAGGTACTTGCACAGGGCGACGGTTCCGATAAAGCCCATCAGGGCGATCAGCAGAGCCGCCTCGAAAAAGACGGTGAGATCCTGGTGGATGCCGAAGAGCACCAGAAAGGCGATGGTGTTGATGTACATGGTGTCCAGGGCCAGGATGCGGTCGGGCAGGTCCGGGCCGCGGAGCAGCCGCCAGAAGTTGAGGACCAGGGCGGCGGAGATGCAGGTGAAGGCAATGGCAATGGCGGTGTTCAGCATTCGAAAATCTCCTGCAGCGGCTTTTCATAGCGCTGCTTGATGTGGGCGATGGCCTGTTTCGGATCATCCACGTCCAGGAAGTGGATCAGCAGGGTGCGCCGGTCCGGACTCAGGTCCGCGGAAACGGTGCCCGGGGAGAGGGACAGGGTGTTGGCCAGCACGACGACGGCAAACTCGTTGCGCAGTTCCAGCGGCAGGCGGATAAAGGCCGGCCGCAGCCGCCCGGTGGGGCCGAGGATCAGCCTTGCCACGGTCAGGTTGGCAAGGACGATGTCCCAGAGCAGCACCGCTATGTAGCCCAGCAGCTTCAGCGGCTTGCGCAGCCGGGGGCGATCGGGCCGGAAGCGGACGGTGAACAGCGGCAGAGCCAGGGCCAGCAGGGCGCCCAGCAGCAGGTGACCCGGGGCCGCGGAGTTGTTCAGCAGCAGCCAGACCAGCCACAGGAACACACTGAACAGCGGCTGCGGCAGCAAGCGCTTCATGGCTGTTTCCCCCGGTCCAGTACGGCGGCGATATAGCCCTGGGGCTGCAGGAGCTGGATCGCCGTGGCCTCGGCATAACGGGTGATCGGGGCGGCGAACACGGTCATGACCACGCTCAGCCCCAGCAGGACGGCGGCGGGGGCCAGACGCGGCAGACCGGCCGGGAACCCCGCGGAGCGCCCGCCCTCGGTTTTCCAGAAAAGGCGGCTGCCGGCGCGGCTGAGGGTTATGAGCCCGGCCCAGCTGCCGGCAAGCACGACAATCCACAACCAGACTGCGTCCGCCGGCGCCACCGCCTGCAGCAACAGCACCTTGCCGATAAAACCGGAAAGCGGAGGCAGACCGGCGGCGGCCACCGCGCCGAGAAAGAACAGCACCCCGAGCCGGGTCGGCTGTTCGAGGGGCGGGCCCGGAGACAGATGATCGCCGGTGCGGCCCCGCTGGCGGGCGATGAGATCGGCCAGCAGAAATAGGCCGGCGGTGACCAGAGTGGTGTGCGGCAGATAGTACAGGGCGGCGGTGATGCCCGCCACGCTGAACTGGGCGATGCCGGCCAGCAGGGTCCCCGAGGAGACCACGACCAGATAGGCGATGAGCCTGCACAGACGATCGCTTCCGATCATCCCGACAGCGCCGGCAGCCAGGGTGAGCAGCGCCAGGGCCGGCAGCCAGGTCCCGGCCAGAATCGACTCCGGGCCGTTGGCGCCGAAAATCAGGGTCGCGGTCCGCAGGATCGCGTAGAGGCCCACCTTGGTCAGAATGGCGAACAGCGCCGCCACGGGAGCAACTCCATTGGCGTACAGGGACGGCAGCCACAGGTGCAGGGGCAGAATCGCCGCCTTGAGGCCGAACACCACCAACAGCAGCAGAGCGCTGACCCGCACAAGGGTGGCCTGCTCCGGGGCGCCGGCCGCCACTTTCACCGCCAGGTCGGCCATGTTGAGCGTCCCGGCGACCGCATACAGGATGCCGACGGCGATGAGAAACATGCTGGAGCCGATCAGGTTCAGGACCACATAATGCAGGCCGGCCCGGGTGCGCTTCGGACCGGACCCGTGCAGGGACAGGCAGTAGGAGGCGATGAGCAGGATTTCGAAGAAGACGAACAGGTTGAACAGGTCGCCGGTGAGGAAGGCCCCGTTGACCCCGAGCAGCAGCAATTGAAACAGCACATGGAAGTCGCGCCCGCGCAGGTCGTCGTCATTGCAGGCATACAGCAGGGCGAACAGCGCCACGACGGCGGTGATCAGCAGCAGCAGGGCGCTGAGCCGATCGAGCACCAGGACGATGCCGAAGGGCGCCGGCCAGTTGCCCAACTGGTAGACCTGGAAAGCGCCGCTGCCGGCAAGATCGAGCAGCAGGATCGCCACGGGCAGCAGAGCGGCGGCGGCACTGAGGGAAATGAGACGCTGCAGACCGTGACCGCGGTCAGCCAGGAGCAGGTTGAGCATGGCCGCGGCCGCCGGCAGGAGGAGAGGGATGGTCAGCAGGTGGTTCATTGCTTCTCTCCTCCGCCGTCCACGTGATCATTGCCCAGTTCGCCGAGGGCGCGCAGGGAGAGGATGACCACGAAAGCGGTCATGCCGAAATTGATGACGATGGCGGTGAGTACCAGGGCCTGGGGCAGAGGATCGGCGGTCGGCGCCGCGCCGCCGGCCAGCGGCGGCGCCCCGGTGACCAGGCGGCCGGTGAAGAACAGAAACAGGTTGACCGCATAGGACAGCAGCGACAGGCCGAGGACGACCGGAAAGGTGCGGGCCCGCAGGACCATGTACACCCCGCAGGCGACCAGGACGCCGACGGTGAAGGCGGCTACCGCTTCCACCAGTTCTCTCCCCTGGCTTCAGCGCAGCGGCCGGTGAGCTTGCCCAGGGTGGCGAGGATCAGCATCACCACTCCGACCACGCTGAGATAGACGCCCAGATCGAACAGCATGGCGGTGGCCAGCTCAAAATCGCCGACCAGCGGCAGATGAAAGTGGCCGAAGGCCGAGGTCAGGAAGGGGCGGTTGAACACAAAGCTGCCCATACCCGTGGCAAGGGCGAGCAGCACGCCCCAGGCGATCACCGGATGGTATTGCATGCGCCACTGCTGCCGGGTCCAGGCTATGCCGCTGGCCATGTACTGCAGAATCAGGGCGATGGCGGTAACCAGGCCGGCGATGAAGCCGCCCCCCGGCGCGTTGTGTCCGCGCAGGAACAGGTAGGCCGACACCAGCAGGGCCAGCGGCAGCAGAAAGCGGGTGGTCTGGGCCAGTACCAGCGGGTGGCGCTCGTCCGCCCAGGAGCGCTCGCCGCTCTCATCCTGGCCGGGCGGCAGGCACAGGTTGTCCAGCAGGGCGAAGATGCCGATGGCGGCGCAGGTCAGCACGGTAATCTCGCCCAGGGTATCGAAGCCGCGGAAGTCGACGAGAATGACGTTGACCACGTTGGCGCCGCCCCCGCCCGGCAGGCTGTTGGCCGTGAAAAAACCGGAGATGGTTTCATGGGGCCGGGTGAGCACTCCCCAGGTGAGCAGGCCGGCGCCGGTGCCGAGGCCCAGCGCCAGGAGCAGATCGCGGCCCCGGCGCAGGGGCGAAGACTCGGCCCGATCCTGCTGCGGCAGGAAAAACAGGGCGAGGAGCAGCAGCATGATGGTGACCACCTCGACGGAAAGCTGGGTCAGCGCAAGGTCCGGGGCGGAAAAGCGGACAAAGGCCATGGCCGTCACCAGCCCGACAACGCTGAAGGCGATCAGGGCGCGGAAGCGCTGGCGCTGCCAGAGCACGGTGACCAGCGCGGCGCTCATCATCACCGCGGCGCCGAACAGGGTCGGACCGTCAAGGGAGGTGAGCGGCAGCGGGCCGGTGAGCGGGGCGTCGCCGAAGAGGAAGGGCACCGCCACCGCGCTCGTCCCGGCGAGCAGGAGCAGAGCGGCGTAGCGCTGGAGCGAACCGTTCTCCAGGAAAACCGTGCCGGCCCGGGCCGCTTCGACCACCCGTTCGCTGAAGGCCAGGAAATTGGTCAGGGCATCGGGCATGGTCACGACGCGATCGTGGATCGCCGACAGTTTCCGGAGCTGGGTGTACAGGACGATCCCACCGAACAGGGCGACCAGGCTCATCCTGAACGGAGTGGTGAAGCCGTGCCAGACGGCCAGGCTGTATACCGGCGGCGGTTCGCCCAGCATGCTGCCCGCGGCCATGGTCAGTACCGGTTCAACCGTGTAGACGGGAAAAATGCCCACCAGCAGGCACACGCCGACGAGGACCGTCGAGGGGATCATCATGTAGCGGGGCGGTTCGTGCGGCGGATACACCGGCAGGTTCACCGGTTCGCCGTTGAAGAAGACGTCGTGAATGAAGCGCCAGGAGTAGGCGACGGCAAAGATGCCGGCCAGGATGGCCGCCACCGGCAGCAGCCGGCTGAATGAACCCATGGCATTGAGATGCAGGGTTTCGGCAAAAAACATTTCCTTGGAGAGAAAGCCGTTGAGCAGCGGCACTCCAGCCATTGCCGCGGCGGCAACCATGGCCAGGGCGGCGGTGTAGGGCATGTATTGCCGCAGGCCGTTGATGAGGCGCATGTCGCGGGTGCCCGTTTCGTGGTCGATGATGCCGGCGGCCATGAACAGCGAAGCCTTGAAGGTGGCGTGGTTGATGGTGTGGAACAGCCCGGCCACGGCGGCCAGCGGCGTGTCGATGCCGAACAGCAGGACGATGAGGCCCAGGTGGCTGATGGTGGAATAGGCCAGCAGTCCCTTGAGATCGTTCTGGAACATGGCGGCATAGGCCCCGAACAGGAGGGTGGCGAGCCCGGTGCCGCCCACTACGAAGAACCACATATCCGTGCCGGCCAGGGCGGGAAAGAGCCGGGCCAGCAGGAAGACGCCGGCCTTGACCATGGTGGCCGAGTGCAGGTAGGCGCTGACCGGGGTGGGCGCCGCCATGGCTTGCGGCAGCCAGAAGTGGAACGGAAACTGCGCCGACTTGGTGAAGGCGCCGAGCAGGATCAGCAGCAGGGTCGGGGCGTAGAGGGGATGGCCGCGGATGATGTCGCCGGCTCCGAGGATCACGGATACCTGGTAGCTGCCGGCGATATGGGCCAGCAGCAGAAAGCCGGCCAGCATGGCCAGACCGCCGGTGCCGGTGATTGCCAGCGCCATCCGCGCACCGCTGCGGGCTTCGGGACGATGGTGCCAGAAGCTGATGAGCAGGAAGGAACTGAGCGAGGTCATTTCCCAGAAAACCAGCAGCAGCAGCAGGTGGTCGGAGAGGACAATGCCGAGCATGGCGCCCATGAACAGCAGCAGCAGACCGTAGAAGCGGCCGGCCGGTTCCCGGGCGGAGAGATAGTAGTGGGCGTAGAGGATGATCAGCAGGCCCATGCCCAGGATCAACAGCACGAACATGGCGGCCAGTCCGTCCAGGCGGAGGCAGATGTCGAAGCCGGCCTGCTCCAGCCAGACCCAGCGTGCCTCCACCGGGGTGCCGCTGAACGCCCGCAGCAAGGGGACAGCCGTCAGCAGCAGTGCCGCCGAGGTCACGCCCGCCGCGGTCCGGGCAGTGGCGAGGCGCCCCAGCCGCATGGCCAGCGGCGGCAGCACAGCGCCAAAGAGGGGGAGCAGGATGATGAGCAGCAGGTTCATGGCCGGTAAACGGGAAAACTCTGTTTTTCCGCCGGGATGGCTATGCCGTCATGCAACAGCGGGTAATTCCTGTCTGGCAATTTCCGATTCCCAAAAGTCCCCAGCCGTGAAATTATCAGGGTTCGCAACGGACTGATTTCGGCTGTATTTGTCATATCGACCGCAGGGATATATTGCCCATCCTTTCGGGCGGATACCATTTCTTGCCTACTGGCCATGGTTTTGCCGGGATTGATGGCAATCACCTTCCTCATTGTATCACCACAAGATAAATGAAATCAAATGGCGCCGTAAAGGGGAATCGGCACCTTCAATCTTTGCCAAAGGACGAGATGGGCAAATTTATTCAACCTCATCGGAGCAACAATTCGAAATACCAGGGAAAACCGGGAAGCAGCAACTCCAGCAAACGGCGATCCATATCAGGGAACGGTCCGCTGAGACAGCCGTTTGCCATGAAAAATCATCAGGTTGCCCTCGGTCAGGGCGAAAACGTTTTATGGTGATAGCCACAAAGGTCAAAACCATGATATACTCTTTTCAAAGATGCCGGATTCTCCTTTCCGGGATGATTGTCCCCCATCTTCAGCACGGAAAAGGACTCCACATTCTCGCAAAACGAGACGCTTCATCCGGAAGTGCAAAACCCCGGTCGCCGCCGGCATCGGAATAAAAATTGAGGAATCTCTTGACAACAGCCGAATTGCTCCATGCCTGACAAAGCCCGCGCCCTTCTCATGCTCCTGTCTGCTTTTCTCCTCCTGGCCTGTGGAGGAGATGAGGAGGTCATCAAGGTATCCCTGGAGAAACGCCAGGAGATTGCCTTCAGGCCGCAATCGCCGGCGATAACCTACGCCTACCTTCCCCAATACTCGCATACAGAGTCCTTCAAGCGCCACCAGCGGCTGGTGGAATACCTCGCCGAGCAAACCGGTCTCCCGATCCGGCAGGTATTCCCGGATACTTTTGCGCATCACATCAGCATGTTTGGTGAAGGAAAGATCGATATCTCGTTCTCAAATCCATTCGTCTACGTCAAACTCGCCAATCAATACGGCGCCAGGGCCATGACCCGTATTATCGAGGAAGACGGGCGTGCCGAGTTCCGGGGGCAGATCATTGCCCGCAGGGACAACGAGGCAATCCGGTCCGTCGAGGATTGCCGGGGAAAATCGTGGGTGGCCGTTGACCCGTCCTCCGCCGGAGGGTATCTGTTTCCCCTCGGCCACTTTGTCGATCACGGCCTCACCCTTCGCGACTTCAAGGAAGTCGCCTTTTCAGGCGGCAGGCAGGAAAATGTCATTCTTGGTGTCTACGCCGGCCTTCACGACATCGGATCGATCCGCGAAGGGGCCCTGCGGGTGGTGGAAGACAAAATCGACATCAACCAGATCAAGGTGGTGGCCAGCTCCAGATGGTACCCGGGCTGGGTCTATGCCTACAGCCCGACAGTCTCTCGGGAGGTGGTCGACAAAATCAGGGATGCCATGCTCAAGCTTGATTATGCGCACAATCCCGAGCACCGCGCCATTCTCGAGGCGGCCAGATTCATCGGGTTTGTGCCTTCCGATGATCGTGATTTTGACCCCGTGCGTGAATTGAGCGGAAAGGTGGGCCTGGACCTTGACTAAGTATCTCCGGAAAATTCACCACAGCCTGCGGTTCAGGACCAAGATCACTCTGGGGGTAACCCTGATGCTGGTCGTTTGCGGCCTGAGCATCGGCCTCATTCTCTCCGCCATGTCCTCAAAGGCCCTGCTCCAGGAGGGGAAAAAAAGGGGGATGGCCTTGACTTCGGGTCTGTCCTTTCGCCTCAGTGAGCCTCTGCTGGCCATGGATCTTCTCCAGATGAAAAACCTCATCGACAATGTCCACAGTCAGTATGACGACGTCATGTATATTTTCCTGCTTGACGCCAGCAACAACATCCTGGCCCATACCTTTTCCGGCGGCTTTCCCATTGATCTGCTGCATGTCAATGCGGACGGGGGGAGGCCCCAGCCGTTGCTGCTGGCAACCGAAATGGGGCGCATATATGACTTCAATGCCAGGATAGTCCTCGGGGAGAAGAACCTGGGCAGGGTTCGGCTGGGGCTGTCACGAAGCGACCTGGACGCCCAGATACACAAGCAGCAGGCAATAAGCCTCATCACTACGCTCGGCGTCGTAAGCCTGGGAATAATTCTGGCTCTCTGGTTTTCCCGCACGGTCACGTTCCGCCTCAACCGGCTGCGGAAATCGGCGGAAGAAATCGTCAAGGGCAATCTCGATGTGCAGGCAGGTTTTTCTCTGGAAAAAAACTGCTGGGAAATCACCGGGTGCGGAAAGGAAGAATGCCCGGCTTACGGCGATACCCGGCGTCGCTGCTGGTATCTGCCCGGGACACTGTGCCCCGATTGTCTCGACAAGGAATACCCACTAAAAATCGCGAGTTGCCGGAACTGTCCTGTTTTCAGGCAGAATTTCGGGGATGAACTGCAGGACCTGGCTGAAGCGTTTGATGTCATGGCCGTTACGGTGAAAAATCACATCGAGGAACTGACCGAGCGGGAGAAAACCATCGGCAAGCAGCAGCGCCTGCTTAAAACCATCATGGATGTGACGCCGGACTTCATCACCCTGCAGGACAGGGATCTGACCTATACCTTTGCCGGCAAGGCTTTCTGCGAATATTTCGGCTTCCAGGAGAAGGATGTCATCGGCAGGACTGATTTTGATTTATTTCCGGGGCATCAGGCTGATCTGACTTTTCATGAAGACAAGCAGATACTCATCACCGGGCGGCCCCTGGTCAAGGAAATCACCTTCGAACGGAAGGGCGGCCGGAAATGGTTCCACGTGGTCAAGGTTCCCGTCTATGATCAGGACAACAGCATCATCGGCCTTCTTTTGACCGCCAGGGACATTACCATGCTCAAACAATTCCAGGAGCAGCTTGTCCAGTCGCAGAAGATGGAGGGCCTGGGGCGGCTCGCCGGGGGCGTGGCCCACGAAATCAACACCCCCTTAGGCGTCATCCTCGGCTACAGCCAGCTGATGCTGGATGATGTCAAGGACGAAGAACTTCTGGAAAACCTGAAGATCATTGAAAAACAGGCCAAGGCTTGCCGGAAGATCGTCTCTGATCTGCTCGGTTTTTCGCGGCATTCCCACTCCGTCAGGGAAGCGGTGGACATCAATGCGTCCATCCGGGAGGTCATCGCCCTGGTTGAACATGCCTTCTCCCTGAACCGGATTACAATCATTCAGGCACTCGATGCAACCATTGCCCCGCTGACGGGCGACAAGGAGCAGTTGCAGCAGGTCTGGCTGAACCTGCTCAACAACGCCGCCGATGCCATTGGTCAGGACGGAGTGATATTTGTCCAGTCCGGGCGCAACATCCGGCGGCATGGAATCGAGATAAGCGTGACCGACACCGGCCAGGGCGTGGACAGGGAGCATCTGGGCAAAATATTCGAGCCGTTCTTCACCACCAAGCAGGTCGGCATGGGAACCGGTCTCGGCCTTTCCGTTTCCTTCGGCATCATCAAGGATCTCGGCGGCAATATCTCCGCTCTGAGCCCGCCGCCGGAAGAATATTTGCCCCGAAACTTCACCAAATCCGAACATCATGGTCCCGGAACCGTGTTCATCGTCGACCTGCCGGTGCAAAGGACGAAGTAGCCTGAATGGATGATCCTGACCCCGGACAACAAAAAACCCGCTGTCCATTGCTGGAAGCGGGTTTTCTGTATCTCATCGGACGGTGCCGGACTTGTCAATGGGGTGAGAGATGGGACTTGAACCCACGACCTCCTGGGCCACAACCAGGTGCTACCACCAGCTGAGCTACTCCCACCACACGCGCCCCTTTTATACCCGCAAGCCGGGTGTTTGGCAAGGGGAAAGTCGGATCAGGCCAGCTCCTTGCCGCAGTGCTTGCAAAGTTTGGCCCTGGCTTTGATCAGTTCCGCGCAGTAGGGACACTCCTTGACATAATGCGCGGCCATGATCGCCGAAATGGCCAGATTGATCTCCTGCTCCAGGTAGGAATCGCGGAAATTGTGATTGCGCAGGGGCTCTATGCAGGCAAGGTCATTCAAGCCCTTCAGCAGCGCAACCGCACGTTTTTTCACCGCCAGGGAAACGTGATCGTCGAGCAGGAGGTAGAGCACCGGGTCCAGATCATTTTCCTCGACGCAGGAATCCAGCCTGGCAACGGCCTCTTTTTCCTTTTGGTAGCGCTTGTCCGCTTTCCTGATCGCTTCCGGATCGACAATGCAGCCCGTGAAGGCATCCTTGCCGGCCACCATCATGTTGTAGCTTTCGTTGCTGTCCGGCAGCTTCATGTAGCGGTAGGAACCGACATGGCCGTAGTTGTCTTCAATATTCTTCCAGCCGTTGACGAACAGCCGGCATTCATTGTTCAGGCAGACGAAAAGATATTCCGATCCCCAGCCGAGCCCATCGCCGACATGGATTGGCGGCGCATGGCACAGGGTAAGCCGGGACCGGCAGTGGGGGCACTCATGCTCTTCTTCGAGCAGATCAAATACTGAAACGGTTTTCATCATGGAACACACTCCGGGTTAAGGAAAGGAATTGAATAGTGTTAAAACAATAACCACTGCCCGGATAACGGTCAACCGCGAGGCCTAAATCATTCTGCCCAGCACCTCGTCGACCGCCTTGGCCTGAAGCATCCGGTCCCGGAGAAACTCGCTGGTCAGGTGCTCGCGGTTCCGGTCCATCAGGCGGCAGATATCACCAATGAGGGATTCGTCCGCCAGGCCGATGACCCGCTGCAGGTTCCTGGCGAAATCGTGCACGATGCGGCGGCTGTCGCCCCCGGTGGACAGGATCTCCGCATAGGTCCGCGGATTCTGCGAATGGACCCTGGCCATCGCCAGGATCGGGTAGAGGGAGGTCAGGGTGCAGTGGCTGGCGATATCCTCGCTGGTGATGCCGTGTTCATCCAGGGTCATGGCCAGAGCCACGGATATGGCCGTCGGCAGTTTCTGGCCGATGCCCATGAGCAGGTCATGCCGCACCGCCGTATCGTGATAGATGTCGGCGCCGTGCTTATGGAGGAACTGCTCGAACTCGGAGCACAGCCTGCCGCTCCTGGCGGTCCGGACGACAATGGCGTTCTTGTCCTTCATGGTCACTGCCTGCGGCCCCCAGAGATTATGCACCAGCATGACCTCGACGTCCCTGTCCGTCACCTCGAGGGCCGCATCCAGGGTGTGTTCCGATTCTCCCGCCAGCAGGATCAGGGCCTTGCCCCCTTGAATCAGCGGGCCGTATCTGCGGACCGTTTTCGTGGTGGCGCTGATCGGCACGCAGATCACCACCACATCAACCTCGGGGATCATCTCCTCCGGCCGCAGCTCCGTTGACCTGCCGGTCATCAGGACTTTGTAGCCCTCGTTTTCCAGGCGCTCGGCGAACCATTTGCTCATGGCGCCGGTGCCGATGAAGCCGAACGATTTGATATACTTGGTGCGCATGTCCACCCGGGGAAAGCTGCCCAGCAGCCGCAACGCGCCGCGCCTGCCGATCACCCGGTTTTCAATGTGGGCGATGGCGCCGGCGATATGTTCGTCCTGGATGTGTCCTTCGGCCTCGATATAGATCTGCAGCTTCTGGGTCTTGATGTCGCTTTCGGCGCGCATGTCCAGAATATTGATGCCCCGCCGCGAGAACTCGCCGAGGATGTCGACCAGCAGGCCAAGCCGGTCATCCAGCGGCCTGGTAATGAACGCCGTGGCATCATAGCCGGTCCGGACCGCCAGCTCGGGCCCGAGAACGGCATACCTGGTCCGGTTGTGGGGCGCGACCTCCCGTTCAATGATATGGAACCCGCGCGATTTGAGCATCTCCTCGGTTTCGATCACCGCCCGGTCGCGAAGACCGTCCCGCCTGATTTCCTCCATGGCCTGGTCGATATCCTGGACGATCAGCC
>JALHJD010000270.1 GCA_022837185.1 Desulfobacteraceae bacterium | reverse complement strand
AAAAATACGCTCTAGGAATTTCAGGTCGGCAAAAAAAATCGAACTTTCATGCGAAGTTCTTTCGGAAGACGCTGTTTACCATTGTTCTTCTTTCGCGACAATCTTTATTTCAACCGCTCGCGTACCCGGTTGCCTTTTTCCGCCTTCTTGTCGACATCGACCGTCCTCCTGTCATTGCGACCGGCCCGCAGTTCTGCCCTCTCCATACGGTCGATGATCAGTTCCAGGCCGCGGCCGCGGGATGATCGCTGACCCCGGGATAAGAATGATCGCGGGCAAACCCTGCTCTGCGGAAAAACCCAGCGCGTATCCTGGGCACCGGCCAAAAGCAGGTCGGCCATCCTCGCTTTTTCCTCCCTTTCATTAATAGGAATTGCAATTAAAAAATTTCGACCCTATAGTCATTTACTGCACACGCGTACCATTTCCGGCAATTACGCGGCCAATACAGTTGCAGCAACCAGAACAAGGGGTGATGACATGAACATCAGCGATCTTCTTGGGGCAATGGTGCAAACCGGGATGTCGCCGTCTTCCCATGAACGGATGAAAAAATCCCTGGGAGGCGGAGGGCTTCTTGAAACTCTGTCCGGTATGTCGGGAGGGGCTTCAGCGCAGTCCGGGGGCGGGGGAATGACGGACATGCTGACAAAGGCTCTGGGGGCCGGCAAGGGAAGCGGCGCCGATATCGGCGACCTGCTGTCCAACATGCTGGGCGGCGCCGGAAAGGCGGTCGGCGGCAACAGGAACCTTGCCGCCGGCGGTTTGGGAGCACTTGTCGGCGCCCTGCTGGGCGGAGGCAAAAAATCGGTGGGCGGGTCCGTCGGCGGGGGCCTGATGGCCCTGCTCGGCGCCATGGCATACAATGCCCTCAAAGAGGGCGGGACGCGGAAACCCCAGGTACCGGTCGGGCTGGTGGAGCCCCAGACGGATGACGAGCAGAAACAGCTGGAATACAGTTCTGACCTGGTCCTGCGAGCCATGATCAATGCCACCAAGGCGGATGGCCGGATTGACCAGAACGAGGTCAACCGCATCCTGGGCAAATACGACACAATAGGCATTGATCCGGAAGGCCGGCGGTATCTCCAGGACCAGTTGCGCCAGCCGATGGAAACTGAAGAGCTTGTTGCCGCGGCCAGGAATCAACCGGAACTTGCCGCTCAGGTCTATGCGGCCTCTCTTCTTGCCATCGAGGTGGACACCCCGGCGGAAAAAAGATACCTGGATCAACTGGCAGCCGGGCTGGGACTGCCGTCCCAGGTTACGGGCCGCATCCAGCAACTGGTCGGGCTGCGGCAGGCATGACAGGGGTATCCCCGCACCGCTGAGCATGATCGGTTCCCGGGGCGGTTGAGGCGAAACAACCCTGCCGAAGCCGCCCCATACACGGCCGGAAACCAGGCCCTGGTCGGGAAAATCGGCATACGGATCATTTTCGTGTTGCCTCCTTGTTATTTTGTTGCACTTTTCTCAAAATAGAGTATGTTAATTTTTAATAATTGTATAAAAAGAAGTATTTTTATTTCCGGTTTTCCTCGTTAGCCATGCTTCCCCCAAAAAAGTTGTTTTCGACGAAGTTTCCACCCATCATAAAAATAATTTCTAAAAATTACCTCCGGGCGGAAAATGACCGTGATGGTTTTGCCGGTTCTCCGCCGTTTTACATTGTGATACAAGCGGTGCAGGCTGTGCAATAATACCAATTTGTCCGAACACTCGGACATTCAGTCGAAGTATCAAAATGATGTTTCGATTTAAAACAAAAAGGTTCCCAAGGGAACCCAGTAAAGGAGTAGTACAAAATGTCAGAAGGAACAGTAAAGTGGTTTAACGATTCTAAAGGTTTTGGTTTTATCGAGCAGGATGGCGGCAAGGATGTATTTGTACATCATTCCGCGATTCAGTCCGAGGGCTTCAAAAGCCTGCAGGAAGGTGACCGGGTGAAATTCGACGTTGTTGAAGGTGCGAAAGGACCGGCAGCGGCGAATGTCGTCAAGCAGTAATCACTGAAATCGACTATTGCAGAGGCCCCGCTTATGCGGGGCCTTTTTTTATGGTTTATCACCGGCGGACCCGCAATCCCCATGCTTCAGGCATCGAGACTGCATTTGCCGTCCCGGAACGGATTTGACATCATTTGCCTTCAGTTCATATAATAGAAGCAATAGACGTGATCCGCGGATTACCCCTTTCAATTATCTGGAGGAACAGACATGACCAAGGAACGAAAAAGCAACAGAGAACAAAAGAAGAAACCAGCCATGACCCCAAAAGAAAAGAAGGCTGCGAAAAGATCCAAAAAGGAGCCTAAAAATATATTGTCGGACGACAAAAGCCGTTAAAAAATATCATACCAGACTACCACTCATTCTCAGCCGGGAAATCGTCGCTGGCCGCAATGGCCCGCCTCGGCCCGTTCTCTAGTTTCGACAGCCCTGCCGTCATCCGGCTGATGGAATGCCACAAAGCCTGCGCTGGTCCCGGCGGCGCAGCAGATAACGGGCGGGCGGCATTGCACGGGGCATAACCAGAAGGCCTTTACACCCCCTATTTACGCAGATGCCGGTTTTTCTTCCAGTTTGCCGATCTGCTCCAGTTTCGGTATAGGAAAAGCAGGGTGATCATGTGCTGAACATCATCTGGATCGGCTTTTTTCTCGGCGCCGCGGCCACCGCACTCTTTCAGATCTTCTTCCTCGACAATCCCGGGGTGCTCAACGCGATAATGGACGCCACCTTTTCGATGTCCGTTACCGCCTTTGAGATCGCCCTCGGTCTGACCGGAGTCATGACCCTGTGGCTTGGGCTGATGCGCATCGGCCAGGCCGGCGGCGCCATCGCCCTCCTCACCCGCCTGATCAGCCCCTTTCTCGTCAGGCTTTTTCCAGAGGTGCCCAGGAACCACCCGGCTCAGGGGGCCATGGTCATGAACCTGGCCGCCAACATGCTTGGCCTCGACAATGCCGCCACCCCGCTGGGACTCAAGGCCATGAACGAACTGCAGGAACTGAATCCCCAAAAAGACACGGCATCCAACGCCCAGATCATGTTCCTGGTCATCAACACTTCATCGGTTACCCTGATCCCGGTAACCATTTTTACCTATCTGTACCAGTTGGGCTACGCCAACCCGACCGAGCTCTTCCTGCCCATCCTGCTGGCCACGAGCTGCTCCAGTCTGGCCGGCCTGACCGCAGTCTCACTCTACCAGCGGATCAACCTTCTTCAACCGGTTATCCTCCTGTATTTCCTGGGCTTCTTTACCCTGGTCGCCCTGCTGTTCACCAGCCTCCTGTCCCTGGACAAGGCCGCCATGCACTCCTTTTCCATGCAGCTCAGCAACGGGATCATCTTTGGGGTCATCATCCTGTTCATCCTGCTGGCGGCCCTGAAAAAGGTGAACGTCTACGAGGAATTCATCAGCGGGGCCAGAGAGGGCTTCAAGGTCGCCGTCGCCATCATTCCCTACCTGGTGGCCATGCTGGTGGCCATCGGCGTCTTTCGGGCCAGCGGCGCCATGGACCTGCTCCTCGGCCTGATTGACTGGGTTTTCCGTCTCAGC
Organism: Desulfobacteraceae bacterium; assembly: GCA_022837185.1. GTDB lineage: Bacteria > Desulfobacterota > Desulfobulbia > Desulfobulbales > Desulfobulbaceae > UBA10518. Next base: position 49 of record JALHJD010000270.1, on the reverse strand, counting down.
GCCAGGCTGCTGGACTGGGTGGGCCTCATAACCTACGGCGGAGGGCCGC
>JALHJD010000269.1 GCA_022837185.1 Desulfobacteraceae bacterium | reverse complement strand
CAGGGATATTCATCGATGACCACCTCGAGCAGGATCCGGCAGCGGGAAGGATCGCCGACACCAAAGTCCGGGAACCTGTCGAGGCTTCCGAGCTTCCCGATGACCCGCGTCAGCGTGGCGGCGAGGGTGTTTCTCCGGCTGCCCCAGCGCAGCGGTCTTGCTCCTTCCTGGAAGAGGGTGATATAGACCTGGGAAATGCGGGGATCAAAAGAGAATTTCAGGCCGCCCGGGACGGCCACGGCGCGGCCGGGATCAGCCAGGCAGGCCCTGATCGTCCTGAGCAGTTCCTGTTCGGGACCAAAGTCCTGCCGGTAGAATTGCTCGGCATCGGGGTGCATGCCCATGGTTCGCTATTCCCGCTCCGCGTTGTCTTTCCCGCCCCGGAAGAGCTTGTAGACCGCCGAAAAATCCTCGTCCGCCAGCCCTTCCGCACAGGCCATTGCAAAGATTTCCCCCGCCGTCGCCCCCATGAAGAGGGGACTCTGCTGTTCGTAGGCCAGATCCATGAGGCAGTGGAGGTCCTTGCGCATGAGGGCGGCGGAAAAGTGGGTACTGAAGTCCCCGGCCAGCAGTTTGTTCTTCTTGGCGGCGAGCACAAGGGAATTGCCCCCGCCGACGGACAGGATGTCCAGGATGGTTTCCGGCTCGAGCCCGGTCTTTTCCCCCAGGGCGAGGGCCTCGGCAATGGTCGCCATGAAGCCGCCCAGGGCGAGGTTGTTGATCAGCTTCATCCGGGTGGCCATGGATGGGGGGGCAAGATGGAACACATGTCTGCCGATGTCGTCCAGCAGGGGGCGGGCCCGGTCAAACGCTTCCTTTTCGCCGCTGACCAGGACGGTCAACTCGCCCCGGGAGGCGGGAACGACGCTTCCCAATACAGGCGCTTCCAGATACGCGGCGCCGCGGGCTGCGCACAGCCCGTGAAAGTCGGTCACATCCCGGAAATGATTGGTGGTCAGGTCAATGATTGTTCTGCCGGTTATATCGCCGGCAAACAGGCCGTCGGCTCCGGTCAGGACCCGGCGTACGGCCCGGCTGTCGAACAGGCAGAGAAAGATAACCTCGGCCCGGCCGGTCAGGGCCGCCGGGCTGTCCGCCCATGCTGCCCCCAGACCGTTCTCTTTCCCCGGAGTCCTGTTCCAGACCGTCAGTGAGCGGCCGCGGTCCACAAACCGTCCGGCAATGGCCCGGCCCAGACTGCCCAGGCCGATGAATCCTATACGCATGGCTCCTTCCGTTTTTTCCATTTCCACCACAATTCATCTTCCAGCCTGGAGACAACTCCAGTGCTGCCGCCTCATCCCTACAGCCATTTTTTTCTTCGAAAATAGACCAGGAGAAAGATCGGCACAAGCACAAAAAAAAGCCAGAGGACCGGATAGGACCATTTCCATTTCAGCTCGGGCATATACTCAAAATTCATGCCGTAGATGCCGGCAACAAAGGTCAGGGGGATGAAGATCGACGCAAACACGGTCAGGACCTTCATGATCTCGTTCATCCTGTTGCTGACGCTGGAGAGATAGACGTCGAGCATCCCGGTGATCAGATCCCGGTACGCATCAATGGACTCCAGGAGGCGGATGGCATGGTCCAGGATGTCCCGGTAATAGACATGCATTTTCTCCTGGATCAGGGGGGAATCGCTGCGGAGCAGCTCGGTCAGGATTTCCCGCACAGGGGAGATGCTCCGGCGGATAAAGATCAATTCGCGCTTGACCCGTTGGATGAGGGCCAGGGTTTCGGGACCGGGCTGGGCAAGGAGGTCCTCCTCAACGGATTCCAGTATGATGTCAAGAGCATCCTGCAGGGAGAAATAATTGTCGACGATATTGTCAAGGATGACGTAGGCCAGGTAGTCGACGCCGTTGCCGCGCAGCCTGCTCTTTTCCTGGGTCAGCCGGTCGCGGACGGGCTGAAAGAGGTCGTCGGACCGCTCCCGGAAGGTGAAGACAAAATCCTCGAAGATCAGCATGCTGACCTGCTCGTAGTCGACAGCCAGTTCATCCGGGTCGATGGAGACGTGTTTCAGCGCCAGGAAGAGATACTGTTCGTGTTCCTCGATTTTGGGCCGCTGATGGGTGTTGAGGATGTCCTCCAGCACCAGCGGGTGAATGTCGAAATGGGCGCCGAGGGATTCGATGAAGCCGATGTTGTTCAGGCCTTCGATATTGACCCAGGTTATTGATTTTCTTTGCCGGCAGGGCAGGAGATCCTCGACCCGGTGTACTTCGAATTCTTCGAGAAAGTCCCTTGCGTAATCGATGGCCGTGATGCGGCCGGGGGTGTCGGGAGCCTGGCCGACATGGATCAGGGTGCCGGGGGCCAGGCCTGTTTTGTCCGAGACGGTGGTCACCTTGTTCATGTCCTGCTTTGTTCTACTCCAGGACCGGTGATGGAGAATGGGAAGGGGAAAACAGATCTGCAGCGGCGGTTCGTCGGTACAGGCAATTTCTGCCTCCTCGGTTCTGAATAAGGGAGGATCGGTTCTCCCGAGGACATCTTCCACCCGTTCCGGGTTGCGCGACGGTCCTGCGCCGCTCTGTCCATCCGGTTCCTGCTTTGCATTCTATAGATTTAACATGCAATAGGCAAGGAAAGAGAGGAATGATCCCCGGTTTCGTTACCCGCTCTGGGCTGACATTCCGCCAGCTTTATGAGCGTTGGCAATTCATGCCGGGCGTGCGCGTATCTACCAAAATAGCTTCATTTTTCAGGCAAACCGGCAACGCTTATGCCGGGGACTGCCAGCAATCACATTTTTCGCTGAGGGGGTCCCGGGGGATTTCACCGGGAAGGGATTTTTTCCGGGCTGACATCTTTTCATTGGAAACGCCCTGGGAGAGGGGGACAAAAAAACCGGCAGAGGAAGCTCCTCTGCCGGTTTGTGCCGATTCGTACAAGGTATCAGTCTGAATCTTCCGACTGGAACGGGTCCTGTACCTGGTCCCAATCGTCGCCCTCCATGCCGTACTGATCATACGGGTCGTCATCATCGTCCGATTCAAACTCGTCCTGGTCGAAGGATGATGTCTGGGTCGAAGTTGACAGGCCGCCTATGGAGACAGAGGTGCCGTTGAAGGTGCCCTCCAGGTCGGAGTCATTGAACTGGCCGGGAGTTTCCGAAGACGGCGTGTCACCCCAGAAGGAGAAGTCCTGGCCGGCCTTGATCGTGTAGCCGACAACTTCGTAACCGTCGTATTGCGTTCCTGAAAGCTGGTTGCTGATGTCATCGAACAATGCCTGGGGCTGACCGGCATCCCTGAAGGAGTCCTGCGCCGATCCGGTGTAGTCAAGTTTGATCGAGATATATGCTCCTCCGTTGACAGCGTAGAACTCGACATTCGAGATGTCATGGTCGAGGTCGTCGTCGGCATCGTTGTCCGTATCGTTGTCCGTATCCGAATCGGAGTCGCTGTCGGAATCGGAATCCGAGTCGGAGTCGCTGTCGGAGTCGGAATCCGAATCGGAGTCGCTGTCGGAGTCGGAATCCGAATCGGAGTCGCTGTCGGAGTCGGAATCCGAATCGGAGTCGCTGTCGGAGTCGGAATCCGAGTCGGAGTCGCTGTCGGAGTCGGAATCCGAGTCGGAGTCGCTGTCGGAGTCGGAATCCGA
>JALHJD010000268.1 GCA_022837185.1 Desulfobacteraceae bacterium | reverse complement strand
CCGGCAACAATGACCGGGGTGCCCTGGACGGCCGACGCGACCGCAACCAGGGCTGTATAGGGAGGAGCGATCATAACCTCCCGGTCCTCCATGTTCCGGCATCCCTGCGCAATGGAAGAGGCCAGTGCCGCCGCCTCGGCGGCGGTGAGATGCATCTTCCAGTTTCCGGCGATAAGCGGTCTTCTGGCCATTGTCTTCCCCCTTGGTTGACAGGTTCTCAGGCGGTTTCCAGTGCCGCCACACCGGGCAGGGTCTTGCCTTCCATCAACTCGAGAAAGGCCCCTCCGCCCGTGGACATATAGGAAATGTGATCCGCTTCGCCTGATTTCTTGATGGCGGCATTGGAATCGCCGCCCCCGGTGATGCTCAGGGCATGGGCCGATGCCACTGCATGGGCCAGTGCCATGGTGCCGCGTGAAAAAGCATCCATTTCAAAGGCTCCCATGGGACCGTTCCAGACAATGGTCCTGGCGTCGGCCAGCACCTCGGTGAACAGCAGCACCGTGGCCGGTCCGATATCAAGGGCCATCCATCCCGGCGGGATGTCCTGGACCGGCACCTGCTTGGTGACCGCATCGGCGGCAAAGCGGTCGGCGGCAATGACATCGACCGGCAGGTAGACCTTCACCCCTTTTTCCCCGGCCCGGTCGAGGATCTGCCGCGCCGCGTCCAGCAGGTCGTCCTCGACCTTGGAGGCGCCGACATCCAGGCCCCGGCTCTTCAGAAAGGTGTTGGCCATGGCCCCCCCGATGAGGAGCCGGTCAACCTTGTCCAGCATGTTTTCCAGGGCACCGAGCTTGCTCGACACCTTGGCGCCGCCGATGATGGCCACGAGCGGCCGAATCGGTTCGGCCATGGAGCGGTGAAAATAGTCCATCTCCTTCTGGAGGAGAAAACCCGCCGCCTTTTCGGCGCAATAACGGGTCACGCCCTCCACCGATGCGTGGGCCCGGTGGGATACGGCAAAGGCGTCGTTGACATACACATCGGCGAGAGCGGCCAGCCCCCGGGAAAATTCCGGGTCATTCTGCTCCTCGCCGGCGTGGTAGCGGAGGTTTTCCAGCAGGACGACATCGCCGTCCCGCATCCTGTTGACCACGGCCTCGGCCTCGGGACCGATGCAGTCGGGGGCGAGGGCGACCGGTTTGTCAAGCAGGACGGACAGAGCCCGGGCGGCCGGAGCCAGGGAAAATTCCGCCACCCTTTTGCCCTTGGGCCGTCCCATGTGCGAACAGAGAATAACTTTGGCGCCCTTCTCGACCGCATACCTGATGGTCGGCAGGGACATCCTGATGCGGATGTCGTCGGTGATGCTGCCGGCCTCGTCCAGGGGGACATTATAATCCACCCGGATCAGGATCCTTTTGCCCTGCACGTCCAACTCGCGGATTGTCTTCATGCCGTTCCTCCGGATTTGAAAGAGTGTTGAATTCCTTTACACCAGTTTTTCGGCAACGGCCACGGTCAGGTCGCCGAGCATGTTGGTATAGCTGCCGAGCTCGTTGTCGTACCAGCCATAAATAACGGCCTGGGTAACCGGCACCTCCAGGATCGGCGGGGCCTGGCCGGGCTCGAAGTTGCAGCTCTTGACCCGTTCCAGGTTCACCCTGATCGAGGCGGTCCGGGTGTGGGTTTCGGTGGACTCGATCACCGCTGCCGCCTTGGGGAAGCCGATGATGTCCGAGGAGACGTTCTGTTCCTCCGAATAGATCAGATAGGGTGACGTTGTCGCATAATCCCGGTAGATGGAGTTGATCAGGGCCCGGCCCACGGGACTCTCGAGGTCATCCTGCAGGTTCAGCACCAGGACGATAAGGGAGCCGGTGGACGTCGGAACCCGGACCGACTCGGCGATGAAGCCGATGGATTTCATTTCCGGGATGACCAGGGCGAGCGCCTTGGCCGCGCCGGTGGTGGTCAGAATGATGTTATTGAGAATGGACCGGTTTTTCCGCAGGTCCATGGCCCCCGCTCCGGGCAGCCGGTCCAGAACCTGCTGGCTGCCGGTGGCGGCATGCACGGTCACCATGGAGGCGGAAAGAAGCCGGTTGCCGCCGAAATGATCGATCAGCGGCTTCATCATGTAGGACAGACAGGTTGTCGTGCAGGAGGCGGCGGAAAGAACACTGTGCCTGGACGGGTCATAATCGTCGTCATTGATTCCCATGACCGTGGTGACAGCGTCGGCGGGCATGTCGATGCCCTTGGCCTTGATCTTGAACGGCGCGGACAGGATCACCTTTTCCGCTCCGGCCTGCAGATGGCCGCGCAGGGAGCCCTTCGGGTCGTCCGCATCCGAGGTCGGGTCCTTGAAGACTCCGGTGGTGTCGACCACCAGCCGCACACCGTTCTGCTGCCACTTGATATCCTTGGGATTCCTGGCCTGGCGCAGGATCGTCACCGGCACGCCGTTGACCACCATGGTGCCCGTGTCTTCCCGCAAATCCTCGATGACCCTGCCGCCCTTGTGGCCATGCAGATACACGGCCAGCCGGCCATAGGTGGAGTCCTTTTCAATGGCCGCGGCAATGTCCTCAAGACCGGAACCGACATCCCGGCCCAGGTTGACGACGACTTCGGAAAAATAACGACGGGAAACATGATGCCACAGCGAAAGTTTGCCGATTCTGCCGAGGCCATTGATTCCAAGCTTCATTGTTGCGCGTCTCCTTTAGGCGGTAAAAATTTTTTGAGCAAATCCTTCCGGCGCGATGCCGTCCGACATATTTTTCAAACAGTAAGTATCGATTCCCGATCAGGCAATTTTTTCTGGAGGGAATTCCGCAGGAAACTGCGGTGATTCGTTCTCCACAGGTCCGGATGGACATTTCCGGCAACAATGACTATTATAGTCCAAATTGATTATCTCCGAAAGACGAACCAGCAGAAATTCTGCACATGCGCCCGTTGTCCCACTGCCAGGCTCCGAACCGTGAACCTTCCTGAACCGCGCCGGTCAGGCATTCTTCTGCAGCGCTACAAACGATTTCTGGCCGACATCCGCCTGGCGGACGGCAGTGTCCTGACCGCTCACTGCCCAAACTCCGGATCGATGAAAGGCTGCTCCACCCCCGGCAGCCCCGTCATTGTCTCCCGGTCTGGCAACGACAAACGCAAATATCCCTGGACATTGGAGATGGTCAGGGCAAACGGGGTCTGGGTGGGGGTCAACACCTCGCTGACCAACAGGCTGGTTCGGGAAGCGCTGGAAAATCGGGTCATCAATGATTTCGGTCCCATTGATTCCATCACCCGGGAAATTCGGGTTTCGGCCGAAAGCAGGCTGGATTTTCTTGTCCGGGCCGGAGGCCGCGGAATCTATATTGAAGTGAAAAACTGCTCGCTGGCTGAAAACGACGTCGCCCTGTTTCCCGACGCGGTCACCGCCCGGGGGGTCAGACACCTGCGGGAGCTTGACCGGCTGCGTCTCCAGGGACACCGGGCCGCCCTGATCTTTTGCGTCCAGAGAGCGGATGTCCGCCGCTTCCTGCCGGCGGCGGCCATTGACCCGGTCTACGCCGAAACCCTCCGCGACCTGTACCGCAAAGGCCTGACCGTCCTCGCCTATCGGGCCGATGTCCAGCCCGGGCAGATTGAAATTACGGAGAAAATCCCCGT
>JALHJD010000267.1 GCA_022837185.1 Desulfobacteraceae bacterium | reverse complement strand
GTCTTGATGTTCTGCATGGCGGCGAGCATCTGCAGCTCCCCCAGCTGCTGGAGGGAATCCTCCTCGATGCCGCTGTAAACAATGCTGATGGTATCGAGTTCCTTGAGACGCTTGAAATACCGCAACAGACTGGAAAGAGGAACTTTGTAGCCGCAGCCGGTCACATTCCTGCCGCTGATCGCCGCGGTCTCGGGATCATAGACGCCGGTATAGACCAGGGGAGTGCGGGTTTTTTCGTTGATAACCGCCCGGGTGGCCGGCAAGCCGTAGGTGACGATGAGGTCGACATCAACCGCTATGAGCTTCCGGGCGGCATTGCTCCACGAAATGGAATCCGGAAAGGGCCTTTGCAGGATGATTTCCATCTCATCAAACCCGGGAACCTGTTTGCTGAGTTCGGCGACGAATGCCTCGTGCATTGCTCCATAGTAGGGAATGTCTCCGCTCATGATGACGCCGATGCGTTTCTCGGCCCCGGAAACCCCAGGCGCCGAGAAAAAAACCACAAGGAAGAGAAGAATGTGAGCGGCGAGAGGCGGCAGGGTCTTCAATTTAAAAATTCCTTTTTAAATTGAAGGTAGTGACGGCTACGTTCCCGTCAAGAATATCTTCGGTCCGGTCGTTGTAAAAATCCAGGTACAGTTTGAGCTCCACTTCCCAGTCCCGGGGGAGCTTTTTGGCGACACCGAATGACAGGATCGTTTCCGTCGCCTCCAGGGTCGACAGCACATCGAACGACAACGGCGAACCATTGAGGACATCGCCTGAGATGTACTCCCCGTCGGCTATGGTATAGGTGGCATCGGCTGTCAGGGTGATGTCTTCCCTTGGCATGTAGTGGACGGAGAGGGAAAAGGAGTTGGACTCGTCGGTGTAGGGCACCGCAAAATCAAAAAAGGGCAGGTCGCCGAAGCCGTCCGTGGTCCATTTGCCGTAGGCCAGGTCCTGTTCCACATCCCAGCGGTTGTAGGACCAGCTTGCCGTCATCGTCGCCTTGGGTGACAGCATGAAGGAGAGGCTGGCCAGCAGCTGGTCCCGTCTGCCTTCCCGATTGCCGCCTTCCAGCAGGGTGAACGGCTCGCTGTTCAGGTAGTGCAGATTGTCGCGTTGTGTGAGGGTCAGAATGTAGTCGAGAAAAACGTTGACCCATGACGCCGGCAGGTAATTGGCCGTCAGCCGCAGCTGGTTGGATTTGTCCGGCTCGGTGTTGTAGGACGGGTCGTTGTTGGCGGTAAAATCATACGCCGCCTTCAGCTTGAAGTTGTCGAACGGCCTGGCATTCGCCGTGAGGTTGATGTTATGGACATTCGTCCGCCTCTCGAATACCTCCCATTCATCGATGTCCTTGCGTTCAAGATGGGAAAACTGATAGGTCGTCAGCAGCGAGAAATCCTTGACCGGCTTGTACCGCGACGACAGGGAAAAAACGTCCTTGGTGTACGATATGCTGTCCCGCACCCTGTACAGCAGGCTGTTGTTCAGCCCGCTGAGCACCACCATGTCCCGGTTATCCATGTCCACGTCCCGGTGCCGGTATTTGAAAAAAAGACCCATGACGGGATCGGGTATCCAACTGACATCAAGGGCCCCTTTCCAGGTGGTGGACTCGGCCTGGCTGAAATCGTTCTTCTGGTACAGGTTGCCGAGGGTGGCCGAGGTGACGAAGCCGCCTGTATAGGAGGAATGGAGCTTCAGGGTATGCGCCGACGACTTGGTTTCGGGGTGGACATGGTGCGGATAGACGTCTTCGGGCCGGGAAAAAAGCTCGGATTCCGGGTACAAATCATACTGGATGCTGTTGCCTCCGGGATCAAAGCGGGTCTGGTCATGGGCGTACTCGACCTCAACCGGGCCCAGATGGCTGTTGAAGCCGATTTTGTAGGCATTCGACTTCCAGTCGATATCCCTTGAGGCCGAGGTTTTGATCAGACGGTCAAAATCCCCCAGCAGAAAGCGCTGCTCCACCCTGCCGTCGCGCTCCTGGTAGCGGTGCCTGAAAAACGTATGAAACGGAAAGTCGGGGGCCTTGAGTCTGAGCAGCAACTGATTGCTGGCGTAGTCGAGAAAATATGCGTCGCCTGGATCGCGGTCATCGTAGATCAGTCCGGGTGGTTCGTCCGGAAAGAAAAAGTTGAAATGATCAAGATTATGGTGGAGGCCGACCAGAATGTCCCTGAACAGGACTATGTCCTTGTAGGCAAAACCGGCGTCCGAGTAAAAATCATGCTTGCTGAGATATTCGGAATTGACATGGAACCGGTACGGAAGGGGGCAGGAGAGCAGATCAAGGCCGAAAGTCGCGGAGGAATGGGGATCTATATATTCCCCTGCCTTCAACGAATCCTCGGTGGATACAAAACGATAGCCCAGAAAATACGAGCCCTCGGCTTCGTAATAGACGCTCTCCTCTTCCCTGGCCGGCAGATCGGCCTGTTCTCCTGCCGCCTTGACGAAGACGGCTTCTTCGGCACCGCCCGGCAGCACCGGCACCGTCAGGGCGGCGCCGAAAAAAAACATTCTCGCCATCCATTTTCCGGCCCTTCCCCGCTTCATTGGGTCAACCTCCCTTGTCCGGATGTTGAAGGCACGTCCGTCCCATGGATTCTGGAATGGCAGTCCGTGCAACGCGTGTAAAAAGCCCTGGCCGTGTCGAAGGTGACGCTGCCGCCTTCGGGCCGGTTTATTCGATGCCCCACATGGCACTGCAGGCAGAGAAAGGGCTCGCGGGCGTTGAGCAGGTAATTGTTGATTGAACCGTGCGGACTGTGGCAGTTCAGGCAGTCTTCCATTACATCCGCATGTTCATACAGAAACGGGCCCTGTTTTTCCGGATGGCACTGGACACAGGTCTCCTTGCTGCTGTCCTGAAGGAGGTCCTTGCCGGCGAAGCTCCCGTGGGGTTCATGGCAGTCGACGCAGAAGACCCGTCCCTCCTTCAGGGGATGATGGCTCGACAGAGAAAACTGCGCCTGGACCGATTGATGGCATCCGAAGCAGAGACTGCCCGAGGCCAGCGGCGTGACTTTCAGGTCGGGGCTGGCGTGCACGTCATGGCATTCAAAACAGGACACCTCGTGCACGGCATGGGGTCCGGCGTTCCAATTATGCAGATTGAAGGTGGCGTTGGCCGAATGACATTTCAGGCAGACCAGGGACTGGGCCGTGGACGGGAGATTCTTTAAATCGATCAGGGTCTTGAAGTCGCAGGCGGTCTTGATGCCGAGCTGGTCGTTTTTGGCGACGAGTTCCGGGCTCAGGTCCTTGATCGCCAGGCTGCCCGGCCCGTGGCACGTCTCGCAGCTCACGTCGATCTCGGAGAACGTGGTGTGGTGCGCGTTCGTCTCGAGGTCGTACGCGCGCCGCACGTTCGTCGAGTGGCAGTCCGCGCACATGAAGTCCCAGTTCTGGAGCCGCCCGGTCCAGTGCAGTTCATCGCCGGCCGGCACGCTCTCGCCGGGGTACTGGCAGAACCACCGCTTCCCGGCCGTGTCCCACGTGAGGCGAAGACACTGGACGCTCCGCTTGGGCATCCGGGAGCCGTCCGTTAGCGTCGCGCCGTCGGCGAATTCGACCAGGTACTGCTGAAGCGGCCGGTAGCCGAAGACGTACCTCACCTCGTA
>JALHJD010000005.1 GCA_022837185.1 Desulfobacteraceae bacterium | reverse complement strand
CCAGGACACCCTTGACTACACCGGCCCCTCGGTCAACAAAGGATCCAAGGCCATGCTCATGGGACTGGGCAGGGACAAGCGGCGTCAACTGGCTCAGGAATTCTCCGGCACCCTGCCCGACGGGTGCAGCCGGCCGGCGGTCTTCCTCCCCGGCACCCTGGTCGTGGAGGGTCAGAATTACGGCGCCGCCCCCGATCTGGCGGGACAGCTGGCCCGATGGCCCGGGCTCGGCGACTGGCAGGCGGTGGTCCTGGTCGACTCCGTCAGCGAGGCGACCTCCAGCCTGCAGGAATTTCTCTGGACCTTCTTCACCCGTTTCGAACCGGCCGCCGACATTCACGGCGCCGCCCAGTCGGTCCGGCGGTTCCATGTCGGCCTCGCGTCCCCGGTCGTTTTCGACTGCCGCATGAAGCCCTGGTACACCGAGGTGCTCGAGGTCGATCCGCAAACCAGGGCCCTGGTTGACGGGAAGTTCCACGGCATGATTCCGCCCCGCTGGCGCTGACGTGGAGGAGCGGCTGCAGAAGATCCTGGCCCGGGCGGGTGTCGCCTCGCGCCGCAAGGCCGAGGAATTGATACTCCAGGGCAGGATTGCCGTGGACGGCAAGGTGGTGACCGAACTCGGCGCCAAAGCCGATCCCGCCGCCGCAACGATCACTCTCGACGGGCGGCCGGTGGCCGCGGAAGAAAAAATATACCTGCTCCTCAACAAGCCCGCCGGTTACGTCACCACCCTCTCCGACCCCCAGGGAAGGCCCATCGTCACCGACCTGCTGACCGGCATCCGGCAGCGGGTTTTTCCGGTCGGCCGACTCGATTACGACACCGAAGGCGCCCTTATCCTGACCAATGACGGACAACTGGCCCATTTCATCCTCCACCCCGGTTACGAAGTCAACAAAACCTATTTCGCCGTGGTCAAGGGTTCCCCGTCAAAGGATAAAATCGACCGGCTGCGGGAAGGCATCGTTCTGGACGGTCGGCGGACCTGGCCGGCCCGGGTCCGAGTGGTGGCAAGGGAAAAAGGGGCGACAACCATGGAGATAACGATTCACGAAGGAAAGAAAAGACAGGTGCGGCGCATGCTGGCGGAAATCGGCCACCCCGTCATCACGCTGAAAAGAACGGCCTACGGCAACCTCGAACTCGGCGCCCTGCCCCCGGGCTCGTACCGGCGCCTCACCAAAAAAGAGCTGAAAAAAGTATTTTCCGGAAAAATCCCCTTTACTTTCAAAAAATTACCTGATTAAATTTAAGTAGTTATCGAAGACGGTCCCCCCGTAAGTCAAAAACGGGCAGGAGCGCACGCAAGAATTTGCCGCCCCGGTCCGTCGGCGGAATCTGCGGGGCCGGCGGCAGACCGGAGGCTGTCTTCACAAGGATGAGGTTCCATAACCGCCAATGGTACTGCTTTTGTGTGCGGCTCAACGGGAGAGAACAGCATGAATAAATCTGAACTGATCGAAGCTCTGGCCGAAAAAACCAGCCTGTCCATCCGCGAAGCAAGTTCCATCACCAACACCCTGATCGACACGATGAGCGATGCGCTGGCTCGGGGAGATTCCATCGAAATCCGCGGATTCGGCAGCTTTGTCGTCAAGGAGTATGATTCCTACATCGGCCGCAACCCGAAAACCGGCGAGAAGATCAAGGTGGCCCCGAAAAAGCTTCCCTTTTTCAAGGTCGGCAAGGACCTCAGGGAAAAAGTGAACACGCAGCGGAAAAGGAAAAGCGCGAAGTAATCCCGCTAACCGCTCGCCGCCCCTGCGATCTCGCCGACGAGATCGTAGGTATGGGCTTCGGTAATGCGCACGCCGACAATATCCCCTGGGCGCGACGTCCCCGAGGTGATGTACACGCAGCCATCGATCTCCGGGGCCTGGTAGCGCGTCCTCCCCTCCAGCAGCAGATCACTTTCCCTGCTGAGCCCCTCAACCAGCACCGGTTCGATCCTGCCGACATACTTTTGCAGGCACCGGGCGCTGATTCCGGCCTGCACCTGCATGACCCGGTCATAACGCCGCTGTTTTTCCTCCTCGCCGATCTTGCCCGGCAGGAGAAAAGCCGGACTGCCCTCTTCATCGGCGTACCGGAACAGCCCCACATGGTCGAGGCGCCATTTTTCCAGACAGGCGGTCATCGCCTCGACATCCTCCTCCGTTTCCCCGGGAAAACCGACCATCAGGGTGGTTCGGACCGCGCAGTCGGGAAGGCTGCTCCTGATCCGGCCCAGCAGGCGGTCCAGCCCCTCACCGGTGTACGGCCGATTCATCCGCCGCAGCACGGCGTCGCTGACATGCTGAAAGGGAATATCAAGGTACGGCAGGAGACGCGATTCCCTTGCCATCAGGGCCAGTAAGGCATCATTGATGCCGGTCGGATACAGGTAGAGCAGGCGGATCCAGGGGATGTGCGTTGCGGCGAGGAGTCCCTCCAGCAAAGCGGGCAGGTCCGTCCCGTTGCGCAAATCCTTGCCATAGGCCGTCAAATCCTGGGCGATCAGGCTCAGCTCGCGGACGCCCTGCTCTTCCAGGTCCCGTGCTTCCCCGACCAGATCAGCAACCGTTCTGCTCCGCAGATTGCCGCGCAGGGCCGGGATCATGCAGTAGGAACAACGATTGTCGCATCCTTCGGTTATCTTCAGGTACGACCTGAATACCGGGGTGGAAAGCCGGCGGGGGGACGACCTGTCCATCAGGAAGCGGGCCGGCCTGAGGTCCAGCAAGGGGCTGCCTCCGGCAACGGCCCGGCGGATCAGGGCATCGATCTCCTGGAACCCGTCCGTGCCGGTAAAGAGATCGACCTCGGGCAATTCGTTCTGCAATTCCCGGCCGTAACGCTGGACAAGACATCCGGTCACCACCAGCATCTTTTCCGGATTCCGGCGCTTGTATTCCGCCAGGCGCAATATCGCATCAACCGCCTCCTCGACGGCGGAAACGATGAATCCACAGGTGTTCACCAGCAGGAGGTCGGCCTCGGCCGGGTCCGGGACGACAGTGTAACCGTCCCGCTCCAGGCATCCCAGCATGACTTCGGAATCAACCAGATTTTTCGGGCAACCCAAACTGACTAAATGCAGCCGCTTCATGCTCTTTCATCCTGATGGGGACACGGATCGAACAATTCACCGCCCGCCCCCGGAAGTCAAGGCAGGGCCGACGAATCCGGTCTCAAAACAGTTTACCGGGAAAACAATCACCGAGGAGACAGCCGGCCAAATCGCCGGCCGCCGTTTGAGGACAACACCATATATGATGCCCGCCGGTTTGCAAATAAAAAAAGGGGCCGCGGCACATCGTGCCACAGCCCCCGGCGATCAACAGATCCTGTCGTCCTGTCGGTTTACAGGCCGAGTGCTCCGCCGAACGGGTTGGCGTACAGCAGGATGAAGGCGATAACCAGACCGTAAATGGCGATGGACTCAACCAGAGCCATACCAAGAATCATGGTGGTGGTGATGGCGCCTTTTGCTTCCGGGTTGCGGGCGACACCGGCGCAGGCGCCGTTCAGGCCGTGACCCATACCGATTCCCGCTCCCAGTCCGGCGAAACCGACTGAATGGGCGGCGGCAAGACAGATCAACGCGATATGCAGCTTATCCATTTTTGTTCAACCTCCTAATTAAGTTTTATATATTTGGCCTTCTTCACTACAACTTGATTGCTTGACGCATCGTTCCTTACCCCATCAATGGGCGTGCTCCATGGCCTGTGCGCAGTACAGGACGGACAGCAGGGTAAAAACCAGGGCCTGGATCAGGGACACCAGGACGCCGAGGCACAAAATCGGCAGGGGGGCGAAGTACGCGCCGGCCAGCATGAACAGAACCGACAGCAGCGTTTCCTTGGCCATGATGTTGCCGAAAAGCCTCATTGACAGGGAAAGCAGCCGGGCGGCGTTGGAAATCAGTTCAATGGGCAGCATGAGCGGGATGAGCAGCGGCATCGGTCCGAGGAAATGTTTGATATAGCCGAGCCCGTGATACCGCAGGCCGAGGACATGGTGGGTCAGCCAGACCATGATGGTCATGCCCAGGGTGATGTTGAGGTTGGAGGTCGGCGACATAAAGCCGGGGATCAGCCCGATCAGGTTGGCGATGACAATGTACAGGCCAAAGGTGGCCAGAAACGGGAACAGCATGCGGGCCCGGTCCCGTCCCATGTTCTCGGCAAAGAAGTTTTCCATGCCGCCGATGACGATCTCCCAGAAATTCTGCCCCTTGCCGGGAAAGATTTCCAGCCGGCCCATGGTCAGCTTGGGAACGATGATCCAGAAGGCCATGACCAGCCAGGTATAGGTCATGTACGGCGTACAGAGCTTTTCCAGCAGCGTGTGGCCGGTGATTGTATGCGGTACGGGCAGACCCAGTGCTTCAAGAATAACATTGATGAAAAGAATCGGATGTTCCATGCGTTATGCCCCTTTAATACGTTGTGCCGAATACAGCATGCTCCCCTTGCCTATGACAACCACAATGATACTGAACATGATGGACGACAGACCGACAATCAGGCCGATCACATCAATGCTGACCCGGGTGATCAGCAGATAGAGAACCAGGGCCAGAACCGCCAGCCGGCCGTAGAATTTAACGAAGAACTTGATCTTCTCCAGGCGTTTGACTGCCTGCCAGCTCATGCCGGCCTGACTGAAACTATCCATGAAACCGGCAATATCCCGGCGCAGCAGAAAAAAGCTGATATTGGCCAACAGTCCGCCGATAAGCACGCTCTGCGCCCGGGGCCAGGAAAAAACGTACCAGGCCCCCGCAATCAACACCGCAAGCAGAATCCAGTTGAAGCGCTGAATATACGCCAGCAGCCGGGTGCCGGCCTCCGCCGCTGCCCCGGCCTGTTGTTGCGATTCCCCCATGTTACTCGTCCGACATGCGCTTCGTCAACTGCCAGAGATTCTTGAAGCCGGCGGCAATGCCGAATCCAAGAAATACAAACGTCAGATAGGGAGCCGTGCGGCCGTCAAACACTTTGTTGTCAAGATACCAGCCGATCCCGAAGCCTATAAAAATACAGCAGACAAAAGTAATGCCGACATGACTGTAGACACCCAGTTGCCTGAAAATCTCCTTGCGCGTTTCAGACATGGTTCACTCCCTTTGTCTGCGTCATTCCGACAGGGATGACCGTTTCAGTGGTAGCACGACTATCCGGCAAACGCAATGATTTTTTTACCGATCGGCAATTTTTTTGAATGATGATTCAGTCATATTCAGCGCTGTCTCAAGCTGTGCGCGGTCATGTGCGGCCGAGACGAACGCGGCTTCAAACTGGGACGGAGCAAGCCAGACTCCACCGGCCAGCATGTGCCGGTAATATCGGCCGTACCGTTCCGTATCGGCTTGCATGGCCGAGGCGAAATCCCTGACCGGGCCTGCGGTGAAGAAACAGGTCATCATCGAGCCGATGCGGTTGAGGGCCGTGGGAAAGGGTGCGTTATCGGCTATCCGCTGCAGCCCCTCGGCAAACCGGGAGCTTTTTTCCTCCAGCTCATCGTAGAAACCCGGCTTGCGCAGCTCCTTGACAAGCGCCAGGCCGGCCGCCATGGCCAGGGGGTTGCCGGACAGCGTGCCCGCCTGGTAAACCGGCCCCTCCGGAGCGACGGTGTCCATGATTTCCTTTTTCCCTCCATAGGCGCCGACCGGCAGGCCGCCGCCGATGATCTTACCCAGGCAGGTGAGGTCGGGCATGATGCCGAACCGCTCCTGCGCTCCGCCCAGGGCCAGCCGGAAGCCGGTGATGACCTCGTCGAAGATCAGGATTATGCCGAGTTCGCTGGTCAATTCCCGCAGTTTGCGCAGAAAGTCCAACTCTGGAACAATGACCCCCATGTTGCCGGCCACCGGTTCAACAATGACGCAGGCGATGGCAAGAGCCGGGTCGCGCAGGGTCTGCTCCAGGACCTCCACGTCATTGTACGGGATGGACAGAGTGTTTTTGACAATATCCTCCGGGACGCCCGGACTGCCGGGAATGCCGAGGGTGATCACCCCGGAGCCGGCCTTGACCAGGAAGGAATCGGCATGGCCATGATAGCAGCCGTCAAACTTGACCACCACATTGCGGCCTGTATAGCCGCGGGCCAGGCGGATGGCGCTCATTGTAGCCTCGGTGCCGGAATTGACGAAGCGAACTTTTTCCAGGGACGGGACCGAGTCGCAGACCAGTTCGGCAAGTTCGACCTCCAGGGGGGTCGGCGCCCCGAAGCTCGTGCCGTCCAGGGCCGTCCGCCGCACCGCCTCGACCACCGCCGGATGGGCATGGCCAAGGATCATGGGCCCCCAGGATCCGACGAAATCGATGAATTCATTGCCGTCGACATCGGTGATGGTCGCTCCCCGCGCCTTGCTGACAAAGAGCGGGTCGCAGCCCACCGATTTGCACGCCCGCACCGGGCTGTTGACGCCCCCGGGGATGGACTTTCTGGCGCGGGCAAAAAACTTGGCGGAGAGTTCTGTCTTCATGCTGTACCTCACGGAACGAAATTGATCGGTCAGTAACCCGTGGACTATAGCACGGGTATTTTTCATCTGTCAAAAGCAAAAAAGCGGCTTTCCAGGCTGGAGGTCGGCGCCGCTGCCGCCCGGGAAATTCTCCTGAAGCCTTCGCAGCCTCCTGCCGGCCCGCCATTGCGCCCGCCGCAACGGCGTTTTTCCCGAAAGGGCCCGCCTTCTCAGCTCGGAGGATTCCGGGGAATTTTTCCTTGTCACCGTTCGTTCGGCAAGGTAGAGTACCCCGTGATGTGGAGCACCCGATGCATTGATAAATTTCCGGACCCGTTCCGGATCCTGTACAGGAACTTCAGAGAATTAAATGATGAAGGAGAAACTGTCATGGCAAGCGATAACGTGATTCAGATTTCCGACAATGAATTCGAATCCAAGGTCCTGCAGGGAGACCTTCCCTGCCTCGTTGACTTCTGGGCGCCCTGGTGCGGACCGTGCAAGGCCATCGGCCCCGTCATCGATGAACTGGCGGCGGAGTTCGAAGGCCGGGTCCTGATCGCCAAGATGAACGTGGACGACAATCCCGCTACTCCGGGGAAATACGGCATCCGGGCCATTCCCACGCTCATCCTTTTCAAAAACGGCGATGTCGTGGACCAGATCACCGGCGCTGTCGGCAAGACGCAGCTCACCGAACTGATCAACAAGGCCGTCTGATGGTCGAATTGCGGCACTCTACTCCTTGACCGTTTTCCCTGTTTTCCACTATGGATAAAGCTGATTACCAGCTTGTTATCATCGGCGGCGGCCCGGCCGGGTTAACTGCGGGTCTGTATGCCGCCCGTGCCCGCCTCAACACTGTTCTGGTGGAAAAAACTACCCTTGGCGGCCAGGTCCTGATCACCCACTGGGTCGATAATTACCCGGGAGTCGTTGACGGGGCGGCGGGTTACGATCTGATTGAAAAGTGGACCGCCCATGCCCGACGTTTCGGGCTTGAAACCAGGTCCGCCAATGTAGTTTCCCTCGACCTGAAGAACTCCATCAAGATCCTGAACCTGGAAAACGGCGACCGGATCACCGCCCGGGCGGTGATCATCTGCACCGGCGGCAGCCCCGGCAAGCTCAACGTCCCCGGTGAAAAGGAATTCACCGGCAAAGGGGTCTCCTATTGCGCCACCTGCGACGGACCGTTTTACAAAGGCAGGGAAATTGCGGTGGTGGGGGGAGGCAACACCGCCATCCAGGAGGCCGTCCACCTCACCAGGTTCGCCGCCAAGGTTACGGTCATTCACCGCCGGGGGGAATTGCGGGCGACAAAGGTCGTCCAGGAAAAAGCCTTTGCCGACGAACGGATCGAGTTCATCCTCAATGCCGAGGTGGAGGAGATTCGGGGAGGGCCCGACGGGGTAGAGGAACTGCGGCTGCGGCACAGAGACGGATCCGTTTCCTCCCTTGCCGTGACCGGAGTTTTTATTCTCATCGGCGTGGTCCCCAACAATGAAATACTCCCCCGGGACGCCCTGGAACTCGACGAATACGGATTCATCATTACCGACACGGAAATGCGGACGGCCCTTCCTGGAGTCTTTGCCGCCGGGGACATCAGGAGCAAAAACTTCCGCCAGATTGTCACCGCCGCCGGAGAGGGGGCAACCGCGGAATTGTCCGCCGAACATTACCTCGCCAACATGGATGAGCAGTAAACCGGGGCGGCGGGTGCCGGACGGCGGCCGGGCAATCCATGCCGCGGCCCTGCAGAACATCCAGAACATTGCATAGTGGAAACATCATGACATCTCTGCTTCACCGCCGCGCACCGGCCCTCCGTCTTGCCCTGACGGTGCTGGTCCTGACACTGCCGCCTGCTCTGACAGGCTGCGCATCGCTGAAAAGCTGGTTCGGTTTCGACGACTCGACCACGGTCCAGCAGTCGGCCGAGAGCCTGGCCATGGAGGGCATGGACGATTTCAACGTCGGCAAGTACCACAGCGCCCTGAACAATTTTGAAGAGATCCTGGACCGCTTTCCCTTCAGCCCCCAGGCCATGCTGGCCGCGCTCAAGGCGGCGGATTCCCATTACTACCAGAAGAACTACCTGGAGGCAAAGGTGCTCTACCAGCAGTTCGAGGAGCGCCACCCCACCAACGAGGCGATACCGTACGTCATGTTCCAGATCGGCATGTGCGATTACGCCCGGACGGACAGGATCGACCGGGACACCAGCGGCGCCAGGGACGCCATCCAGTCTTTCTCCCGCCTGTTGCGGGCCTACCCCGACTCACCCTATAGCGCGGAAGCGAGAGCGCGCATCCAGGCGGCGCAGGAATTTCTCATCAACCACGAATACTTCGTGGCCGTCTTTTACGTCCGGACAAAGCGCTACGACGAAGCGGCCCACCGGTTGCGCTACCTGATTGCCATGTACCCCGGTTCCCCCATCACCACCAACGCGGAGAAGCTGCTGGCGCGCATCGAGGCAGGCAATCCCCCCCGGATGGGCCTGAGCCGCTGGCTGCCCCGCCTGACCATGCCGGACTGGAAGCTGTTCAAGGCCGGGGAAACCCCCGTCCCGGAGCAACCAACCGACCTGTAGGGCTATACCAGGGCCTCCTCCACAATATTGTCGAAGGAAACCTCCATCGCCCTGACCGGGCAGCCGGTCACGCAGAGGCCGCACCCCGTGCATTTATCCGGGTCAAAAATGACGGCCATCTCAGGCCTTCTGATATACAGGGCGCCCACCGGACATATGCCCGTGCACGCCCCGCACTGGAAACAGCGCTCTTCATCCCGCCGGATCTTGCCCGCCAGCCGCTCGGCCTTGACGCCCAGATCATGGAGGTACTGGAGCGATTCCTTGACGTTTTCCCGCAACCCCTTGAGCTCGAGGATCATGATGCCCTCCCGCTGCGGCAGGATGTCGGCCTTGAGGATGTTGAATTCGATATCGTAGCGGCGCACCAGCTGGTAGATGATCGGCTGATCGCATGTTTCCTTGGGAAAGCGCAAAAAATAGATTCGAGTGTACATGTTCTCCTCAAAATCACGTGAATTATAGGCAACTGCGCCGGATGGTCCCGGCAGGGTCAGCCATCCGCCCGGAATTCCCCCCGCCCCTGCTCCATGTTCAGCTCCCGGGCAAGGACGTCCAGGAGCCGGGCGACGGGCAGTTCGGTGGACAACGTAACCAGCTCGGCGCCCGCCAGTTCAGCAGGGGGTTGAAAGGCTTCCTTCTGCACCAGGTAGATATCCCACCGTCCGTCGGATACGGACAGGGGGTCGCGCTCCCTCTCGGCAAGTCTTCGTCTGGTCTCGTCCTCGCCGCAGACGCAGTGGACGAAGACCGCGGCACCACCCTCCGCGGCGGCCAGGCCCCGGACCCTGTCCCGTTCCTCCCGGCTGTGATAGGAGCCGTCCAGCACGATTCCCTCCCGGCCCGCGCGCATCTCGATCCGCGCCCGGTCAAGCATGGCCTGATAGGTTTTCCGCGAAAACTCCCTGGTATATATGCCCCGGCCGTATCCGTCCGCCGCCGACCGCTGGGCTTCCAGCCCCGCCAGTTCCTTGCGGACTCGGTCGGTGTTGTAATAGGGCAGATCATACCGCCGGGCAAACGCTTCCGCAAGGGTCGATTTTCCGGAGGCGATCAGGCCGAAGAAGACAAACACCCGCCGCACGCCCCTACCCTCCGGCGTAGGTTGCCGCGAGTTCGAAATACCGGCCGGCCCCGGCCTGGCACGCGGCGCGGGCCGTTTCCTCCACCGCCGGATCATTGGCGGTGAACAGCCCTATCTTGCCCCGGACATAGGCCCGGTAGCATTTGTAGAAATCGAGCATTCCCCGTAAACCGTCGTCACCGGAGGCGGCGGTGAAACGATCGATGAAATAGGCGGACAAGTCCTGCAGGCCGTGATAATCGAGATCCATCGCCAGGAAGGCAACGTCGCCGGCCACATCGCAATAGCGGAACCGCTGGTTGAATTCTATGCAGTCATAGATATACACCTTGTCCGCCAGGCAGATGTTGGCCGAATAGAGGTCGCCGTGGCCGTCGCGGATCATGCCGGCGGCAATGCGCTCATTGAACAGATCCTCCCGGGCGAGGACCGCCCTGGCATAGGCGGATACCCTGTCGAACTGGGATCGCGACAGCGCCGCGCCGCCGACAAATGCTTCGGTCTGGTCGAAATTCTCCAGCACATTGACGGCCACGGCCGCGGCCGTGCCGAACCGGTCGATTTCCGGACTCCGCTCGGCCCGCTGATAAAACGGCACCAGCACCTCCACCAGGGCGTCGATGTGCGAGCTGTTCAATGCGCCCGCCCGGATGAGCCGGACCATCATGCGCTCTTCTGGCATCCTGACCATCCTGACGCCGTACTCCGCGGCCTCGCCTGAACCGTCGAGGGCAAAGCGGCCCCCGGCACGGTTCACCGTCACCAGGTCCAGATAAATTTCCGGACAGAGCCTGCGGTTCAGGCGGAGTTCCTCCTGACAGTAAAATTTCCTCTTTGCCAGGGTGGAAAAATCGAGAAAACCGAAATTAACCGGTTTCTTGAACTTGTAGACGTAGTCGCCGGCCAGCAGGACATAGGAAATATGGGTCTGGACCAGGCGGACGTCCCCGGCGGGATGGGCGTACGCCCGGGGATCGAGCAGATCCCTGATAAACGGCGGCAGGTTTGCATTGGCCATGACATTCTCCGGTGCTCATGTGGGCGAAAAAAAACAGCCGCAGTGTACCAGAAGAGGGAGGCACCGTAAATGTTTACCAATGGAAAAAGCCATGGTAAAGTCATTGGCTTACAAACCGGGGGACATGGAGCATGAACGAACAGGATATACGCAACCTTCTTGAGCGGGTCCGGGCCAACACATTGGCCGTCGGCGATGCCGTCGAACTGCTGCGGCACCTTCCCACCGAAATACTGCCTTCGGCCCGGCTTGATCATCACCGCCAGCTGCGCACCGGTCTGCCCGAGGCTGTTTTCGGGGAAAGCAAGACAGCGGCCCATCTGATCGAAATTCTTGCCGCCCAGCTGAAAAGGCAGAACGTGGTCCTGGCGACCAGGGTGTCGCCGGAGAAAGCGGCGGAAGTCCTCGGCCGAATCGACGGGCTGACCTACCATGACGCGGCCCGCATGCTCACCGGCAATGAACAGTTCATTCGGGCGGACAGCGGCAGGGGGACTGTGGTTATCGTCTCCGCCGGCACCTCGGACCAGCCGGTCGCCGAAGAGTGCAGGGTATCGCTGGAGCTGTTCGGCCACCGGGTCCGCTGCGTCTACGATGCGGGGGTGGCGGGCCTGCACCGCATCCTGGCCCATGCCGAACTGCTGCAGGAGGCAGTGGTCATCATCGTCGTCGCCGGCATGGAAGGCGCCCTGCCCAGCGTGGTTGCCGGCATGGTGAGCGCCCCGGTCATCGGCGTTCCGACCAGCATCGGCTACGGTACCGGGGCAGGAGGCATCAGCGCCCTGCTCGGCATGCTCAACAGCTGTTCGCCGGGACTGGCTGTCGTCAACATCGACAACGGCTTCGGCGCCGCCTGCATGGCCGCCGCCATTAACAGGCGGGGCGAAAAATAAAGGCCGGCATTGCCAAATACCGGGCAACGGTATAAAGTAAGCGTTTTTAACTGGAAAATATGCATGATACTCCTCTGACCCATACTCAAGGGCATAACCGATGAACACGTCGCTCAAATTGAAACTCGGCCTGGTGGCCGTGCTGATACTCTTTTCCATTGTGGCCGTCGTCCCCTCCTTTTATCCCAATGTTCCCGAATGGTGGAAAAAATATCTGGCCCCGGAAGGGCTGAAGCTGGGCCTTGATCTGCAGGGAGGCATCCATCTCGTTCTCCGGGTTGACCTCGACCGGGCGATCCAGAATTCCCTGGACCTGGCCGCATCCGACCTCAAGGAGGTGCTGGCCGAGAAGGATATCACCGCCGTGCGCATGGATTCGGGCGATGCCAGCCGGATAATGTTCACGCTCCCCAATATCGGGGCCGTCGGCACGGTGCAGGAAGTCATCAAGGGCGAATTCGAAAATCTCGATATCGCGGTTGAGTCGGAGGAAGGCAGTTTCCCGAAAATCACCCTGCAGTTGAAGAAGAACGAAATCGACAATATCAGGAAAAACGCCGTGGTCCAGTCCCTGGAAATCATCCGCAACCGGATTGACCAGTTCGGCGTCACCGAACCGGTCATCATCCGCCAGGGGGACAACGAAATCGTGGTCCAGCTCCCCGGCATCAAGGATCCGGAGCGGGCCATGGACCTCATCGGCCAGACCGCGCAGCTAGAATTCAAGCTGGTGGCCGACGACGCCGGCATCAACATCAACCAGTTGATCAACCAGGCCGTGCAGAACGGGCAATGGCAGTGGGGAGAAAGCCGCCGGCAGCTGAACCTCGCCCTCCAGGGCCAGATACCGCCGGACACCGAAATCTATTTCGAACGGGTCGTCGACAATCAGACCAGGGGGGAAAGCAGGGTGCCCATCCTCCTCAAGAACCAGGTCCTGATGACCGGAGAAATGGTCAAGGACGCCCAGGTGCGAATCGGCGGCAACTTCAACGAACCCTATGTCAGCCTTGACCTGACCGGACGAGGCGGGACGGTGTTCGGCAATGTCACGGAAAAAAACGTCGGCAAGCGCCTGGCCATCGTCCTGGACGAGGTGGTCCGCTCCGCCCCGGTCATCCGAGAAAAGATTCTGGGCGGCAAGGCCCAGATCTCAGGCAGCTTCACCCATGAAGAGGCAACGGACCTGGCCATAGTCCTGCGGGTGGGCGCCCTGCCGGCGCCGGTGGAAATAATCCAGAACCTCACCGTCGGCGCCAGCCTCGGCAAGGATTCGATCAACAGAGGGCTGATGGCCGGCCTGTTCGGGACCTTCCTGGTCATCGTCTTCATGCTCATTTACTACCGGATCTCGGGAATAATAGCCATTTATGCGCTGTTTCTGAACATGCTCTTTCTCTTTGTCGGCCTGGCCATGCTCACCGCCACCCTGACCCTGCCCGGCATTGCCGGCATCATCCTGACCATCGGCATGGCGGTGGATGCCAACGTGCTCATTTACGAACGCATGCGCGAGGAGTTCGCCCTGGGCAAGTCGGTCAAATCAGGGGTGGACGGCGGCTTTGACAACGCCTTCTCCAGCATCGTCGACTCCCAGGTCACCACCCTGATCACCGCCCTGGCCCTGTTTCTGTTCGGCACCGGCCCGATCAAGGGATTTGCGGTGACGCTCTCCCTGGGCATCATGCTCAACCTGTTCACCGTCCTGTTCTGCACCCGGCTGGTGTACGACGGCCTGTACAGTATGAAATGGCTGAAGGAGCTGCGGTTCCTGGAATTCATCAAGAAGGCCGATTTCGATTTCCTCAAGGTCCGCAAAATCGCCTTCAGCCTCTCCGGGGTCATGGTCCTGCTCGGGTTGATCGGCTTTGTTCAGATCCTCCGGGGCCAGGCCAACCTGGGGGTGGATTTTTCCGGCGGTTCCCTGCTGCAATACCAGGCCGGGCAGCCCTTCGCCCTCGATGAGGTCCGTTCCGCCCTTGCCCGGAACGGCTGGGACAATATCGACCTCCAGGATGTGCCCGGCGAAAACCGGCTGATCGTCAAGATAAAGAAATCCGAGGAAACCGTCGGCCACCTGGGCGAGGAACTCACCACCGTTCTCAATGCCGAACTGGCGGACAGGGAATTCATCATGGAAAGCCAGTCGGAGATCGGCTCCTCGGTGAGCGCCGTGCTCCGGAACAAGGCCATCCTCGCCGTCGCTATTTCCCTGCTCGGCGTCCTGGCCTACCTGGCCCTGCGTTTTGACCTGCGTTTCGGCGTCGCCGCGGCCGCCGCCACCTTCCATGACGTGCTGGCCGTGCTCGGCATCTGCTGGCTGCTCGGCCTCGAGTTCAACCTGCTGATCGTCACCGCCCTGCTCACCCTGGCCGGCTATTCGCTCAACGACACCGTGGTTATTTTTGACCGCATCCGCGAGAACCTGCAAAAGAAAAAAGAGGGAGACACCCTGTACTCGGTCATCAACTTCAGCGTCAATCAGGTCCTCAGCCGGACGGTGGTCACCGGTCTGACCACCCTGCTGACCCTCTCCTCCCTCTATTTCCTGGGCGGCTCGACCATCCACGATTTCAGCTTCGCGCTCCTGGTCGGCATCATCATCGGGACCTTTTCCTCCATCTTCGTGGCCAGCCCGATTCTTACCTTCTGGCCGGAGAGGGATTGACCCATGCCCGCCCTGCCCGACGGCTTTGTCCCGATCAGCACCACATCCCGCTTCCGTTTTGCCTGTCATCCGGAAGTTCCCTGCTTCACCGATTGCTGCCGGCAGCTTGATCTGGCCCTGACCCCCTATGATGTTCTGCGCCTGAAAAACAGGCTGAAACTGCATTCCGGCCGCTTCCTCGAGCAGTATGTCATCATCGAGTGGGACCCGAGTCTGCTGTTCCCGCAATGCTACCTGACCATGATCGACGACGGCCGGGCAAGCTGCGTGTTCGTCTCTCCCGCCGGCTGCACGGTGTACGAAGACCGGCCCGGCGCCTGCCGGGCCTATCCGGTTGGACGGGGCGCATCGGCCGGCAGGGACGGCGGGATCGAAGAAACGCTTGTCCTGGTCAGGGAACCCCACTGCCTGGGCTTCAGGGAGGGACCCAGCCGGACCGCCGGCGAATACTTTGCCGGGCAGGGCCTCGACGAGTACTCCCGGTGCAACGACGCCCTCCTGACTGTGACCCAGCACCAACGAATCCGGAACGGCTTCCGCCCTTCCCGCCGGCAGCTCGACCAGTTCATCCTGGCCCTGTACAATCTCGACACCTTCCGGCAGGAGTACAACGACGGCCGCATCACCCTGCGGCGGCCGCTCAGGGCGGACGAGCTGCAGGGACTGGCCGGCGACGATGAACAGCTGCTCCTCCTCGGCATCCGCTGGCTGCGACAGGAAATGTTTGGCGAATGACGGTTGACGACAACTCCCCCCTCGGCCCGGAACTGACCGAAGCGCTGTGGAAGATCAGCCGCCGCTATTGCGAGGAGGAAGGCGGTTCGCACGGTCCCGACCATATCGAACGCGTCTACCGCACGGCCCTGGCCATCGGCAGGAAATTGCATGCCCGCCTGGACATTCTTGCCCCGGCGGCCCTGCTGCACGACATCGGCCGCCGGCAGGAAACCGCGGGGCGGGGCAGCGTCTGTCATGCCCGTAAGGGAGCGGAAATGGCCGCGGCGATTCTTGCCGACCTTGGAATTTCCCCCGGGGACATCGAGGCCGTCGTCCATTGCATCCGTTCCCACCGTTTCCGGGGCGGGGAGAGCCCGCAGACCCTGGAAGCCGAAATTCTCTTTGACGCCGACAAGCTGGATTCCATCGGCGCCATCGGCATCGGCCGGGCCTTTCTTTTTGCCGGCCAGGTTGGGGCCAGGCTGCATGACGCGGAAATCGACCATGCCCATACCCGCCCCTACTCGGCCGAAGATACCGCCTACCGGGAATTCCGGGTCAAGCTGAGCAGGGTCCGCGACCAGATGCGCACCGGGCCTGGCCGCAAGCTGGCGGAACAGCGGCACGCCTTCATGGAAATTTTCTTTGATGAACTGAACCGCGAAATCTACGGTTCCGACAGTGAACATTGCGACACACCGGACGGACGAAACCGATGCTGAAACTTGTCATCTTTGACTGTGACGGGGTCCTGTTTGATTCCCGGGAAGCCAACCGCGCCTACTATAATCATCTGCTCGCCCGCTTCGGCTGCCCGCCCATGGACGAGGAGGCACTCGATTACGTCCATTCCCACAATGTCACCGATTCAATCGCCCACATCTTCCGCAACCAGCCCCGGATCAAAAGGGAAGCCGCCGACCGGTACCGGACCGAACTCGACTACGGGCCCTTCCTGCGCTACATGATCATGGAACCTGACCTGCTCGACTTCCTGCGCCTGATCAGGCCGCAATACCACACAGCCATCAGCACCAACCGAACCACCACCATGCCGATGCTCCTTGACATCTTCCGCCTGCGCCCGTGGTTCGACCAGGTGGTGACCGCCCTCGACGCGCCGCGGCCCAAGCCGGCCCCCGACGGGCTCTATATGATCCTGGACAATTTTCAGGTGGACGTTGACGAGGCCATCTATATCGGTGACAGTGAGGTTGACCGAGAGCACACGAGAAGCGTGGGCATGCGGCTCATCGCCTTCAAGTCTCCCTCCCTGGAGGCCGAATACCACGTTGACAGCTTTACGGCCATTCCCCGGCTTGAACCATTCACCCGGACGAAGGAGCAGCGATGATCCTGTTCATGGAACACGACATGCTGGTGAGCGGCCCCGACCGTGAAACCTGCGAACAGCACATCCGCCTGTTTTTCAACAAATCCCAGTTGGTCCATTATGACTCCATCGATTTCGACCGGGCCAACTCGGTCAACGGCACGGACCCGCGGTTTGCAGAACTGTTGGGCAGCGCCATAGCCGGAAACCGGAAAGTGCTGGCCGATCTGCTCAACAAACTGCGGCAGGAAGGCTGCACCTCCCTTGACGACCTGCTGGTGATGCCGCAGGGATTCATGAGCAAGCTGCTGCACACCATGTGCCATCTGCTGGACGGTTTTTTCGGGGTGGACTCCCGCTTCTTCGACATCGATGAGATTTCCCACTGGCTGACGGAAAACCGGAAGCAGGAGATTGCCCGCTCCCCGCAGCAGTGCTGGCTTATCCGGGTACACGGCCGCTCGGTCTACGGGCAGGGGTTTGAAGACAGGGAGGATTAACCTGCCGGTCTCTTGCCGTTTTTCTGCTCATCCAGTCTTTTGATCCCTTCCATGAGCAGCATCATGAAATCGCCGATTTCCGCCGCCGTGGCCAGGGCCGCCGGTATCCCGGGAACGAAGCTGAAGCGGCCCTCCCGTTCCCCCAGCAGGGCGAATATCGCCTCCTTGTCCTCCTTTTCTTCGAACCTGGCGCCGATGATCATCCCTTCCCGGAAGGCTACCCTTCCCATCCCCCCGGGAACCTGAAGCAGCAGTTTGCCAGTTTTCTGGTGCATGTGAAAGAACTGGAGGAGCTCCGAGGGGGATATTCCCTCCAGAGAGCCGCTCACCATGGCCCCGCTTTGCCGTTCCGCCTTCCGGGCGGATTGCCCGTCCCGCTCCTGGTCGGGATCATTGGCGTCCTGCACCGTTCCCGGGTTCGGAGAGGCAATCCGGAATTTGACCAATCCTGTGCACCCCCCGCAACTGTAGGTTTCCGAAAACCGGCCGTCGTCCTTGTCTTCTTCCCCCTTGCCGGCAAGGACAAAAAGCAGGCTGGTGAGTTCTCGAACCAGGATCAGGCAGGCGGCCCGGCCGGATTCCATCCGGACGGCCTGACCGCTGAGCACAAATCCGTCGCCGGCCCGGTAGAACGGACAGTTACGTTCGCTGGTGACTGTAAATGCCATGGAGAAATCTTTCATGCACCCCGGCCCTGATGAGCATCTCTTTGCAATAATCGGCCATTGTACCCGGAATGAGGAAGATGCTCAACCGCCTGTTTACCGACCGTCAGAACCGGGCGCCATTGCGGTTGCCTCCGGGCGCGGTCCCTGCTAAAAAGCTTCTTGTTGGAACTATTCGAATACTATACAATAAATGATCGGGGGCTGGCGGCCGGCCCTTCCAATCCTGTTTCGCCGTTTCCATCTTCCACTGTGCAGGTTCATCATGTCCGTTGACGTGCAGCAGCTTCAATCCGATTTCGCGCGGGTCAAAAAACTCCTTGCCTTGTATCCCGGCAGCATCACCCTCCTGCAAACCCAGGGAGATCCGCCCGAGAGCTATGATATTGAATACCATGTCAAGGGCTACAGGCCAAATCCTGATGGTACCGCATCGCCGGCGGACAGGCATCTGATCCGCATATCCCTCCCCTTCGGTTACCCCCATTTTGCCCCGATCGTCAAACCCCTTTCGCCGGTTTTTCATCCCGACATGGACCCCGATGCAGTCCGGATAGCCGACTTCTGGGAAAAACATCCATCCCTGCCCGAACTGATCGTTCATATCGGTCAAATGATCAGCGGGGCCCGGTACAGTACCCGGGAGCCGTTCAACCAGCGGGCTTTCGACTGGTATGAGGAACACAAGTCATTGCTGCCCTTTGCTGAACTTGCCCCACGGAAAAACGACACGGATGACGATGAAGCCGTGATCGAAGGGGACGCAGCGGCGGACGGCGACATCCTCTTCACGGGCTTTGATCCGGCGGCGGAACAGGCACTTGAGGACGAAGGGACCGGAGTGCACCCCCCGGCTGAACCGCCGGGCGATGATTTCCCCATTGAACTGGAACTGGAAAACAGGAGCACATCCGACACCGGACAGGGACTTGAGGACTGGACCGCCATGCAGGAAAGCGGAGATTTTCCCGCCGAGGACGAGGGCTCCGGTGAGGCGGACCGGACCGGCGCTGTCCCGGAAGAACCGGCGGTCGTGATGGAGGATATATTTGACATCGACTTTGAACCTTCCGCTGGGGAGGCGGCCGCGCCGGGTTCAGAGACACCCGGCGAGGGGGGGGCACCTGCTCTCAACGTGCCCGCCGATTCCCGACAAGGATCCGAACCATCCACACTCTCCGGCGCTGCAGACCGGACGGAACCGGAAGAGGAAATCATCGCCCTCGACCTCGATACCGAGGGATCGCCGCGGTCTGCCGGCACGGGTCGGGCCGGCAGACAAAAAAAGGGCGGGACGGAGGAAAGGCTTAGCCTGGAAGAACTCTCCCTGGAACTGGACGAGGATCCCTCGCGGCGGTATGGCACCCCCGCCCGATCAATCGCTCCTCTCATCGATCAGAAAGAAATTTTTTCCGCCAAAAAGGTGCTGGCCGAGCTTGAAGAGCCGGAGGCGGTCGCCGATCTGGAAGAATACCGGCAAATCATTGCCGATGCGATCAGCAGAGCCGATGAACTGTATAAAAAGGCCGATCAGCATGAACAAAACGGCGAACTGGAAAAAGCCGGCATCATGCTCGACCTGGTCGCCAATATCGCCATTGACTATCCCGGCCTGGAGTTTGCCCGCAACCGGATCCGGGAATCCCTGATGGCCCAGGGGCAGAAAAAACCGCCCCCGCCTCCAGCGGAGAAAAAAGAAACGGCGGCCGGGGACAGAGACCGGAAAACCGCGGAGGACTTCACCCCGGTCAGAAAGCCCCGCCGGGAGATCAGGGTCAAACTGCCGTTGAAACTGATCGCCGCCGTCCTCGTGGCTGTCGTTTGTTTTGTCGGCGGCGCCCTGCTGTACAGAAACGATGCGGACAACATCCGGCTGGCGCGGCAGGAGTTCGAAACCGGCCGCCGGTTCGTCCAGGACAAGGATTTCCAGCCCGCCCGGCAGGCCTTCGACCGTGCCCGGAGCGCCCTGAACAACATCCTCCTCCTGCACCGCTCCGCAAAACACGACCTGCTGGCCCGGATCGACTCCATCATCGACTCCCCTGCATACAAGGAAGGCCTGCGGGGAAGGGTCCTGTACGACGGCCGATATGTCAGCATCGAAACGGCCAAGGCCATTGATCAATTCATGCTGCTTGCCGATGCCGCGGAAACTTATCGGCAGGAGGGGCACCTGGACCGGGCGGTCGAGTCCTACGAACAGAGCCTTGCCCATCTTGAACCGGCCGGTTTACAGGAGCGTGAGCAGGAGATCCGGCAGACCATCACCGCCCTGCGGCTGCAGCAGGGCCTCAACCTGGCCGCGGAGGCGGAAAAAACCGGGGCATGGGAACAGGCCGCCGCTGCGTACCGGCAAGTCCTGGAGCTCCCCGGCGCCTTCGCCGCACCGGGGCACCGGGAACAGGTCGAGCTGCAACTGGCAACCGTCTCCTTCCGGCGGGAAATGGAAACCGGCAAACGCGCCTACAACGCCTCGGACTGGCAGGAATCCATGGCCGCCCTGGAACGGGCCCGGCAAATTCTCACCGCCCATCCGGCCATCGCCGAAAGCGGGGAAGCGGCTGAACTGCCCAGGATGCTGATCAACTCCCGGCTGTTCCACCAGTTGGCGATCGCCAGAAACGCCTTTGAACTGCAGCAATGGGACCGGGCAGTGGCAGAGTACGCGAAAGCGGTTGCCCTGATCGACGAAAACGCCGCCCTACTGGGAAATGAGGAGGCCGCTGACAGTAAAGGAAAAATAGAACGAACCACCCTGATGACCCGTATTGCCGGGGAGCAACAGCGGCTCGACAAGGCTCTGGAAAACGGCGCCCTGGAGGAAGCAGTGGCCCATTACCAGGTTATAGCCCGGCTCATCGAGGGGAGTCCTTTCCGGGATGACGAGATCCTTGGCAAAACCCTAGAACATGCCCGCAACCGGGCCACCGATTTGGAAAAAGAGCTGCTGATCAACCGGAGGGTCGACTGGCTCAAGCAAAATGCCGCGCGGATCTTCAGGGAGCATTATCCATCGGCGAAACTGTCGGAACTGTCCAATCCCAACGTCTCCTTCATCCGGCGGGAGGGCAACATCATGATCTTTGCCATGAGCTGCACGGAAAGGCGCCAGGGACGGGCCTTCCGACTGGAACTCAACTACCGGTACGACCTGGACACCGACACCTGGAGTATCTATTCGGGAAAATTATGATGGTGGTGATGATGGTGGTCGTCGCCCGGTTTTCCGCCTGATTTGCGCAGGGCTTCCGCCAGTGCCGCGTCCGCCTCCTGCAGCCACGCCTCGGCCCGCTCCAGCAGTTCCGCAATCTCCCCGCGCCCCGCGGCGTGCATCAGTTCAGCCCATTTGGCGAATTCCCGCCCGTGGCCCCGATTGTGTTCCAGCCAGTGCGGGAGAAGGACCCGCAGCTTATCCATGTCGTTCATATCAGCTTCCCCGCTTCTTGGGATCAGGAACCGCGCCTGGGGCCAGGATCACCCTGCCGCCGAGAAAATCGATCCGGGAAATAACGAAACGGGGCAGGGTTTTCGGTTCTTCAAAAAAAGCCGACAGAACGACCCCTTCCGGCGTAACTTCCAGACCGGTTACATTCTCCATCACCTTTTCCTGCTTCCCTTCCTCTTCGACAAAAACACTGATCTGACACATAGCCGTTCCGATAGCCGTTCCGCATCTAGATTAAAAACCTGAACTCTCCCTTGCCCAGCAGATCGTGCAGATGGAGAATCCCTTCCAGCTTCCGGTTCCTTCCGACCACCGGCAGGACCGTGATCTCATGGCGCTGCATGATGCTCAGGGCGTCGGCGGCCAGCAGGTCCCCTAAAATGCTCACCGGGTCAGCGGTCATGACCCTGCCCAACTCCAGGCCCTGGATATCCCTGTTCTGGATGATTATCCGCCGCAGGTCGCCGTCGGTGATAATCCCCCTGAGCCTGTGGTCTGCCGAGGCAATGAGAACAGCGCCCAGACTCTTTGCGTTCAACTCGGCAATCGCCTCGGCGACCGATGCGTTCTCAACAACGACGGGGATCTTGTCCCCGCGCAGCATGACCTCCCGGACCGCGACCTTGAGCCGTTCCCCGAGACTGCCGCCGGGATGGTTGCGCCGGAAATCCTCGGCCCTGAATTCCTTCCGTTTCAACAGCGATATCGCCAGGGCATCGCCCAGGACAAGGGTGGCGGTCGTGCTGGAGGTCGGCGCCAGTCCGAGGGGGCAGGCCTCCCGGGGCACCCTGACATTGAGAAACACATCGGCAAACCCGGCGAGGGTGGAATGGGGATTGCCCGACATGGCGATAATCCGCACCGCCCTGCTGCGCAGACTGGACAGCAGGGCATTGAGCTCGGTTGTTTCGCCCGAATAGGATATGGCCAGGATGACATCGGAAGAGGAAACCATGCCGAGGTCCCCGTGCATGGCTTCGACCGGATGGAGGAAGAAGGACGGCGTTCCCGTTGAATTCAGGGTGGCGGATATCTTCTGGCCGATGATGCCGGATTTGCCGATGCCGGTTATGACCAGCCGGCTCGGGCAATCCATGATCATGGCGACCGCCTGTTCAAACTCCTCGCCCAGACGCTCCTTGACCGCTGTGAGTCCCTCAATCTCTACGGTGAACACTTCTTTCGCCGATTCTACACTCATTCCTCCTCCCCGAGGTTGATAACAATTCTGCCCATGAGCCCGCCCTGGAGCATGCTGTCAATATAGGCATCAACTTCCTCCAGGGCAACGGTCCGGCACATTTGACCAAGGGTGGGAAGACGCCATTCCCCGGCCAGGCGCCGCCAGATCGCCTCTCTCCTGGCCATGGGGCAGCGGGCGGAATCTATGCCCTGCAGCCTGACTCCCCGCAAAATAAAGGGATAGACATTGAGAGGCAGGTTGCCGGATGATGCGTTGCCGCAGCAGGTTACCGTGCCGTCATACCGGGTTGCCTTGATCGCCGTGGCGAGGATGTCGCCCCCCACCGTATCAACGACTCCGGCCCATCTTTCCCGGAGCAGCATGCGGTCCTCGCCGATCACCGCCTGCTCACGGCTGAGAAAAGCTGCCGCTCCGAGTTTTCTGAGAAAAGGGTGGGCCTGGATCTTGCCGGTAACCGCGGTGACGGTGAATCCGCACTGCTTGAGCAGGGTGACCGCAAAGGAGCCGACGCCGCCGGTGGCCCCCGTTACCAGGACCGGTCCGTCCCCAGGCCTGACGCCCGCCGCCTCCAGCGCGGCCACCGACTGGGCCGCCGTGAAGCCGGCGGTGCCGATCTGCATGCACTGCTCGGCAGTCAGTTCGGGCGGCCGGGGAAGAACCCACGCCGCCGGCACTCGTATATACTGCCCGAACCCCCCGGAGGTGTTCATCCCCAGATCAAAGCCGCTGACAATGACTTCATCCCCGACCCGGAAAGAGTCGGTTGCGCTCCAGACCACGATGCCGGCTGCATCGATTCCCGGGGTATGCGGATATTTTTTGGTCACGCCCCGATTCCCCGAGGCGGACAGTGCGTCCTTGTAGTTCAGCGAAGAATAGCGGACCCGAACCAGGACATCACCGGGCGGCAGCTCTCCGGTCAGTTTCCGTTCAATATTCCTGCCATAACAGCCCGGTCCGGTCTCGCGGACCACCAGGCTGTGGAAGGAAATCGAATTCGTGCTGTCATTCATACCATTCATTCCCGTCCGGCGCGGATGACCAGGTCCCCGGACAGAACCGCATACTCTGCACTCTCCGCCGTAGTCAGGCGGTAGCACCCATCGTTCATCAGACCGGCGCCGTATCCGCGCACTCTTCGTCCCTGGGGATCCAGCCATTCAATATGGCGGTCGAGGAGAAAGTCACGCCGCCGCCAGGCAGCGAGCACTCCATCAACATCGCCGTCGAGAGCGGCAGCGGCAGCCATGAGCTGTTCGGCGATGCCGGCCGCCAGCCCCGGGATGTCAATGCGTCGGCGGAGCACATCATACAACGAGACAAGGTGATTGCGCAACTCCTCCGGGAACGATTCCGCCCGGGTATTGACATTGACGCCGATACCGACGACGACAAAGGGGATGGCTCCCCTCGCGGGGGAATAAGGGGCCGCTTCGGTGAGTATGCCGCCAAGTTTTCTTTCGCCCAGATACAGGTCGTTGGGCCATTTGAGGCGTATCCGCAACCCGGTCTGCTCCTCCAGCGCCCGGGCGCACGCGACACCCGCAGCCAGGGTGATCAGCGGCAGCCGTTCCGGGGCTAGGGTGGGCCGCAGGATGATTGACATATAGAGCCCGCCGGGCGGAGAAAAAAATTGCCGGCCGCGTCTGCCGCTGCCGGCTGTCTGCTGGTCGGCCAGAATGACCGTGGTGTCCTTCTCATTTCGGCCGGCCAGTTCCAGGGCAATGACGTTGGTTGATCGGACCCGGCCGTAACGGAAAATTCTGATCGTCATCTCCTCATTGTTGCGACCAAATAAAAAAGCAGAGGCGTGCGGCCTCTGCTTATGAGTGCAAATCCTCAGCTAAAGTATCGCCGGGATCATGAAAAATGGTGACATTTCGCGTAAATGCGAGCAATCTCACTGCATCGGGGACCTGAGATTTTCCCTCCGGTCGAAATGATTGAAACTCGCCGAATCAGTCGCGCGGAACCCCGACAATGTAGCGGCTGAGATTGGGTTGTAAACCCTTGTACGATATATGCTTTTTTACAAGCTATATGTGTTTCGATCCTTCTTCGTCTTTGGCGCGCCCCTTGGCCGCATACATCGTTGTCGAGCCGGAGGACCAGAAAGTCAGTTTGCCCTCCCTCACCATTTCGTTGGCCGCATTCTTGATCGCCCGGGGCGAGGCATCGGGATCACAGGCATAAAAATCTTTGATGTAAAGCTGAGCTTTCGGTGATTTGAGTGCCTTCTCCAGTATCGCTTCCTTCAATTGTTCCTTACTCAAAGCCATGTTGTGGCCTCCTTTGATGAGGTGAGTTGAAGCAGTAAAAAAAGCCCGGCGCTCCCTGAGCGCCGGGCTGTACAACCCACAATTACCCGGTGAACTTGGCCGTAGCGTTGGTAAACTTGAACTGGGTGGTTGTCCTCCAGGTGTCGTATGCCAGACGGTAGTCATCGATGGACTTGTCGGTAAAGGGGATTTCGCATTTCTCGAAGAATTTCTCCCAGCCGATCCTTTCCGCCCATTCGCCGACGCGCTCATACTTCTTGGCGTCCTTGGCGTAGACCTCGACGATCTTCTTCACCGCCGACACAGTCTCCGGCCAGCGGGGCGGAGTGTTCGGCAGAAACGGAATGACCAGCTTCGAGAACTTGGGTGCCGACTTGCTGTTGGACACCTTGCCGCCCACCAGGATGGCGATGCCGTCGCCTTCCGGATCAGCCAGCGGCATGGCTGGACACATGGTGTAGCAGTTGCCGCAGAACATGCAGCGGGCATTGTTGACCACCACGGTCTTGACCTCCTTGCCCTCAACCTCCGCCTTGCCCGGCTTGATGGCGCCGGTCGGACAGGCGGCGATGGCCAGAGGAATCTCGCAGACCGGACCGATGCGCTCGTTATCGACCATCGGCGGCTTGCGGTGCACGCCGAGGATGGCGATGTCGGAGCAGTGTACGGCGCCGCACATGTTCAGGCAGCAGGCCAGGGCAATGCGCACCTGGGCCGGCAGGGTCATCGAGGTGAAGTACTCGAAGAGTTCGTCCATGACGGCCTTGACCGGGCCGGAAGCATCGGTGGCCGGGGTATGGCAGTGCACCCAGCCCTGAGTATGGACGATGTTGGTGACCCCGGCGCCGGTGCCGCCGACCGGCAACTTGTTGCCCCGGCTCTTCAGGTCGTCAAGCAGCGGCTGGACCTTGTCCTTGGAGTCGACCATGAACTCGACGTTGTTTCTGGTGGTGAAGCGCAGGTAGCCGCCGCAGTGCTTGTCGGCGATATCGCATATTTCGCGGATGAGTTCAATGGACATCAGTCGGCAGGTGGCGGCGCGGACAGTGTAGCATTCGTCGCCGGTCTCGGAAACATGCACCAGGACACCGGGCTGCAGGATTTCATGGTACAGCCATTTGCCCTTGTTATTGGCAATGATCGGCGGCAGGTGTTTGCCGTAATATGGGGGGCCAAGGTCTGTGATTCTTCCTTCCATCGGATTTTTCGGATCGTAACCCATGATAGAGACTCCTTATCTTATATATATATGGTAAAATGTTCGATCGACGTTCGAAACACCACCGCCTACATGGCGTGCCGTTTTCTGAACTCCTTAATGTCACGGCCCCAGCCGCCTTCAACCTCTTCTTCCTTCCAGAAGACGTAGGGGTTGGCGCGCGGCTCTCTGACATGCTGCGGCATGGGTTCGATTTCCATAATTTCGAGGAAGGTGGGCAGACCGACCCGCTGCATGGCCTCGCCGAGGCGCTCGCGGTTCTTGCCGACTTCCATCCACCAGTCCCAGGCCTTTTCGATGTAATCGACGAGATCCTGGAAGTCATTCTCGGCGGTAACCCTGACAAAGGGAACGATCACGGTCGACAGCTGGGCGCCCTCGAGGATCGGGGCCTTGGCGCCCATGCAGATGGTGGCGCCTTTTTCCTTGCCGGGCCGCAGAGCGCGCGGCATGACATTGATGCAATGCATGCAGCGGGTGCATTCCGCGTTGTCGATCTTCAGCTCACCGCCTTCCATCCACATGCACTGGGTCGGACAGAGGTCGATCACTTCCTTCTTGATATCGAACTTGCCCCAGTCGCGGCCGCTGTGGGCGCCGCCGTTGGAGGGGTAATTGCCGGCGATGTATTCCTTGACCGCCG
>JALHJD010000266.1 GCA_022837185.1 Desulfobacteraceae bacterium | reverse complement strand
GATGTCCTTGGACTTCAGGTAATTCAGCAGATTGCGGCGCTGCCCGACCAGCTTCAACAACCCCCGTCGGGAATGGTGATCCTTGGCGTGGGTCTGAAAATGATCGGTCAGATAGGTTATCCGATCCGAAAGCAGCGCGATCTGAACCTCCGAAGAACCGGTGTCCGTATCATGGATTTTGAATTTTTCGATTATCTGTTTTTTCTTATTAACGTCCTGTGCCACTCTGCACCTCCATGTTTTTCCTGTCTCAGAAAAATTTTGTCTCCACTCTATACCATCGAATGAAAAACAAGCAACTGAAACAATTCCTTCCAGTCCCCCGTTCCATCAATTTTCCGACGTTGTCTCCTCCGCCGTTCCGTCCTGGCCGTCAAGCCGGGACTGCTCAGCATCCAGCATGGCCGCGGCCCGCTCCACCGGAAGCATCCCCGCCAGCAGCAGGGAAAGTCCGTCCGGGCCCGCCAGAGCGTCACCCGGAACAGACTGGGCCGCAGCAAACGGCCCGCTGCTCAGGCGCCGGAGCCGGAGCAGAAAGGCGCCGCAGCCCAGCTCCTCTCCTATCTCGGCCGCCAGCACCCTGATATACGTCCCCCGGCTGCAGCAGACATCGACGGCGAGACGGTGCGTCCGGGGGTCGTAGCCGTTGAAGCGGATGGAATGGATTTCCACCTCCCGCGGCTCCTTTTCGATCGCTATACCCTTTCTGGCATAGTGATACAGCGGTTTGCCCTTATGCTTGACCGCCGAATACATCGGCGGAACCTGTTGGCGGCGGCCGGTGAAAAGAGCCAGACATTCCCGGATCCCTTCTTCCGTCAGCGCGGGAACAGGATTGATCCCGGTAACCCTGCCCTCCGGGTCAAGGGTCTCGGTCTCGATTCCCAGCTGCAGCAGGGCCCGGTACCGTTTCCTCCCGGCCATGAACCTGCTGATCAGGCGGGTGGCCGGCCGGCCGGCACAGACGATCAGCAGCCCGGTGGCAAAGGGATCCAGGGTGCCGGCATGGCCAACTTTCTTTATGCCGAGCAGCCGGCGCACCTGCCTGACAATGCTGAAAGAAGTGGCCCCCCCCGGCTTGTCCACCAGGAAGACCCCCGCTTCAAGCCCGCTGCAACTTTCCACCCTGGTCAAACCGTCCTTCATGCCCCTCAGCAGCCGAGCCGTCTGTTCAATTCCTCCAGCAGGCGGCTCCGGACCTCTGCAACGGTGACTTCCGCGGCCCTGAACCCGGCGGCATTCCGATGGCCTCCCCCGCCGAAGCGGGCGGCGACCTCGGCCACGTCACAGGTATCCTTGGCCCGCAGGCTGACCGAAACCCTCCCTTCACCGATCTCCTTGAGAAAAACGGCTACCTCCACCGTCATGACCGACCGGGGCAGATTGATAAAATTTTCCGTATCCTCCATGGTGCATCCCGTGGCGGCAAGCATGTCCCCGGTGACGCTGATCATCGCCACCCGCCCGCGGCAATGCACTTCCAGCGATGCCAGCACCTTCTGCAGGAGGCGCAGCCGGTTGACCGTGTAGTTGTCAAAAAGATTTTGCGCCACCTCGTGCGGCCGGGCCCCGAAATTCACCAGCTGCCGGGCGACATCGAAGGTATGGGCATTGGTCGATTCGTAGCGGAAGGAACCGGTATCGGTCACCATTGCCGCATACAGGGCCGTCGCCGCCCTGGCCGAAAGGTTTTGTTCCAGGGCCATGGCCAGATCAAAGATCATCTCCCCGGTTGACGACCGGTACGGGTCGATCCATGTCAGGTCGCCGAAGCCGTCGTTCCCCTTGTGATGATCGATGACGATGAACGGCCGTATCCGCAGGAATTCGTCGCCGTGCCTGCCCAGCCGCTGCCGGTCCCCGCAGTCAAGGGACACGCACAGCACGTCCTCCCCCGCCCGGCGGACAAAGTTCCGCAGCTCATCCATATCGGTGCGGAGCAGATCGGTGTCCGGCAGAAAGGCGTAGAGATGCGACACCGGTTCCTCGAGATAACGGAAGACCTGCTTGCCCATGGCGGCCAGGATATCGGCAAGACCAATCAGAGATCCCAGGGCATCGCCGTCCGGGTTGATGTGCGTCGTCAGGACAATATTGCCCGTCGAACGGAACGCTTCCGGCAGCGTTTCAGGCAGGGTCGTCATCCGTTTTTCTTTCCTCGGCTATCTGGCGAAACAATTTTTCCAACCGCTCGGTTTCCTCGTAGGTTGCATCATAATAAAATATCAACTCGGGGGTATAGCGAAGGTTCAACACCTTGGCGATCCGGGTGCGGAAAAAGCCTTTGGCCCCGGCCAGCCCTTTTTCCGCCTGGGCCGCTTCCTCGGGCCTGGCAACAGTATAGTAAATTCTGGCCAGTTTGATATCCGCGGTCACCTCCACCCTGGTCACCGTCACCTCCCGCAGCCTCGGGTCCCTGACCCTCTGCAGCAGCAGGATGGACAGTTCGTGCCTGATGGCCTCGGCAACCCTTTTCGGTCTTGAACTTTCCGGTTTTCCCAGCCCCGGCAGCGTAAAATCAAATCCCATGTTCTTCTCAACGGCCTCTTGGCACCCGCTCACCGGCCGGTCACAGGGACGCCGCCACTTCTTCCATGACAAAGGCCTCGAGCAGATCGCCGACCTTGATGTCATTGAAATTTTCAACGGAGACGCCGCATTCGTAACCGGTCTGCACTTCCTTGACATCTTCCTTGAACCGCTTGAGGGAAGAGATGTTGCCGGTATAGATAACAACACCGTCGCGCATGACGCGCACCCTGGCGTTCCGCTCCAGCTTCCCGTCGATGACCGCGCAGCCGGCCACGGTCCCCACCTTGGGGACATGAAAGGTCTGCCTGACTTCGGCGGTGCCGATGACCTTTTCCTCGAAGGTCGGCTCCAGCATGCCGACCATGGCCTTCTCTATATCCTCGAGGGCATGGTAAATGACATCGTAAAACCGGATGTCCACCTGCTCCTTTTCCGCCAGTTCCTTGACCTTGATCGACGGCCGCACGTTGAAGCCGATGATGATCGCATCCGATGCCGCCGCCAGGTGCACATCGCTTTCCGTAATGGAACCGGCGCCTTCATGCAGCACCCGGACGCGGATCGCCTCGGTGGACAGCTTTTCCGCCGCCTGGCCGAACGCCTCCAGGGTGCCTTGTACGTCCGCGCGCAGCACAACCCGCAACTCCTTCAGATCCTGTTCCGCCATCTTCTCGAAC
Organism: Desulfobacteraceae bacterium; assembly: GCA_022837185.1. Taxonomy (GTDB): domain Bacteria; phylum Desulfobacterota; class Desulfobulbia; order Desulfobulbales; family Desulfobulbaceae; genus UBA10518. Next base: position 433 of record JALHJD010000266.1, on the reverse strand, counting down.
AGGTTGTCGAGGGACACCTTGGAGGCGGAAGCCAGTTCATGTTCCCGCGCCTTGAGCTGTCGGGCTTCGCTGACGCTCTTGGCCATCTTTTCGTCGGTGACCACGACAAACTCATCGCCGGCCTGGGGCACGCCGGAAAGACCCTGGACCTCGACGGGCATGGACGGCCCTGCCTCCTGAACCTGGACTCCCCTGTCGTTGGTCAGGCTGCGGACCTTGCCGGAAAATTGGCCGGCGACAAAATAATCCCCCGGCCGCAGGGTCCCTTCCTGGACCAGGACCGTGGCCACCGGCCCCCGCCCTTTATGCAGCTGGGCCTCGATAACCGTCCCGCGGGCTTTCCGCATCGGATCGGCCTTGAGTTCGAGGATTTCGGCCTGCAGTTGTATGCTTTCCAGCAGTTCGTCAATGCCGAGGTTGCGTTTGGCCGAAG
>JALHJD010000265.1:2077-5722 GCA_022837185.1 Desulfobacteraceae bacterium | reverse complement strand
GCCGGCCGTTTCACTCCGGTCAGTTCAACCACCGGACCGTCGATGATCAGTCTTCCCAGATTGCCCGGCGCGAGGGCGAGTTCAAGGATGCCCCGGGTGGTCGTCACCCGCGGAACGGTTATGCGCACTCCCCGCTGCGGATCATGGTAGGCGACCTGCTGGCAGAGAATCCCCTGCCGCCAGCCGACGAGCCAGGATCCAACAACGAGTTCTCCCGGTACCTTCCGGTTGGCGGAGGACAGCACGAGCTGCAGGACAACGGACGAGGAAAGGACAAGGGGAACAACGGCGGCCAGCAGCATGAGCGCCGCCGCCGCAAGCGGCAGAATGACTTTTTTTTTCCGGAAAGGTGACGCCGGTTTGTTTTCCGGCACGTCCTGGTTGCTCATTCTTCCCTCTGACCGTTTGATGGAAGCTTCCAATTTGCCTCGATTGCCGGGGAATGTCAACCTCGAACTGGCGGCCATGGCCCCCGGAAACCGGTCAGCCGGGCAAAAAGGATGCCCGTGGTAATCTCCGTTGCAGCAGGCCGGCAAGAAATGCCGCGCACCGGTCCGCGCCATCGGCCCTACGGGGAGGGAGCCGGCCAAGGCTGAGGAGATCGGCCAGGGTCCGCCCGAAATCCCCGCCCAGAAGGTCCTGTCCGGTTATTTCGATCCCGCACATCTCTTCCCTGATAAAGCGGACCAGCGGCCCCGATTCAGGAAATCCGGGGCGCTGGATGTAGCCGAAGGGGACACCGGCCTGATACACCTCGGCAATGGTCGAGTAGCCGACCTTGCCTATCACCGCATCGCAGCAGGCCGCCAGGTCTGGATGGTGAAGCCGGGGATCGGCGGGCAGGATACGGAGGTTGTCCGGCGCAGGGGGAAGGTTCTGCGCTCCCGGAACGAGAAAGACGACCTCCCGGGCTTCGCGCGGCCACCGGATCCCTATGCCTTCCATGCCCTGCCCTCCCATGCTGACCAGCACAACCTTTTGCCCCGGTTCCAGCTCGAGCATCCGCCGCACCGCTTCCGGGCTGCGGCGGAGCCGGCGTGCCACCGGTCCTGTCCGCAGGTCGCAGCGGCGCGGGGCACAAACGGGAACGGCCTGAACATGATAATCGGCCTGGGCGTACAGTTCCCGGAACATGCTGATATACGGACGCAGTTCCGGCCATGTCCGGCTGTACCCGTCGAAGATCCAGTCCCAGGTGAAATTTTCCACCAGGACGGAGGGAATGTTGATCTGCCGGGCCGCGGCTATGCCCGCCGGCGCAATATCGCAGAGAATGAGATCGCAAGCGGCGAACAGGTCCGCCAGCCCGTTGACATACTCCCGGCGCAGGGGATAAAAATCGCCCAGTTCCCGGATCGTCGCCGGGATGTCCTCCTGCAGGGCGGTTCGTTGCACCAGGCCGACATCGGTCCGCAGGTGGTGATATGTCAGGGGGCCGGAGAAGGAGGAGCGGAAAAACCCTTCCGGCGCGGTGGTGACCACCACGGCTTCAACGTCAAGCAGGTCGGCCAGTGCCTCCAGTACGGCCGCAACCCGGGCGCTGTGCCCTAAACCATGCGCGCTGACGCAGCAGCCGAGACGATAGCGGGGCACGGTTTCAGGACAAATTCAGCCGGCCGGCGGAAAGACAATGCTGAAACGGCTGCCCCGGCCCTCAACGCTGGACACCGTGATCCGGCCCTGGTGCTTGTCAATGATGTTTTTCGCTATGGCCAGGCCGAGACCGCTTCCCCGGTGCTTGTCGGTAAAGAAGGGCTTGAAGACCTGTTCCAGCTTGTCGGCCGCCATGCCCACTCCCGTATCGGCCACTTCAAGCTCCATCCCGCCCTCGTTCGACAGCCGGGTCGTCATGGTCAGGGTTCCTCCCTCGGGCATGGCCTGGATCGCGTTGAGAATCATGTTCAGCAGCACCTGGTAAATCTGCTCCTCGTCCAGAAGTCTTTCAGGGAGCCCCGGATCGAGCCTTTTTTCCAGGCGGACGGATCGGGCCTCAAGCTCCGGAGCCATGAACCGGCCCACCCGCTCAATGAGCCTGTTGAGGGAAACCGGCTCCAGGCGCAAATCCCTCGGCCTGGCAAAATCAAGGAATTCCCGGACGATGCCGTCCAGCCGGGTCGTTTCCTCGACGATGATTCGGGCAAGATGCTCATTCCCCGGCGCCACCTTCGAGATCCGGCTGCCGAGTATTTCCGCGGTTGACCGAACGATGCCGAGGGGATTTTTAATCTCGTGGGACACGGTGGCGATCATCTTGCCCAGGTTGGCCAGCCGTTCCGCCTCGTTCAGCTTCTCCTCCAGCTGCCTCCTTTCGACCGCCCGGGCTTCGATTATCCTGCCGGCCCGCATGACGATATACGAAAGGATTGCGAAAAGAATGCCCATGATGAGCAGCGACACCACGATGATCCGTTTCTGCAGGTCGACAATGACCTGCATGTCTCCGGACAGGTCGGTGACAACTTCGATGACCCCCATGATGTTGCCCTGTTCGCCATGTCTTTCCTCGCTGCGGAAGGGGATGTACGTCTTCAGCTTGCTGTAGACCGGGGGGGTGCCGGGCATCAGGTTCTGCAGCAGGGAACCGCTGGAAATGAGGACCGAACTGTTCTCGCCCAGCAGCGCTTTCTGGTATTCTATTCCTCCCTTGTCTTTTTTGCCGACCATCTCCGGGACCGTTGAGTAGGAAATGATGTTCTCCTCGGAATCGAAAATGGTGACCGAATCTATCCCCAGCCCCCTGATCATGTTGTGGACGATCAGGTCAAGCTGTTCGAACTGGGCGGTATTGCTCAGGGCGATATGCCCGTACTGGATGACCGTCGGCAGCACGAAGCGGATAAAAACCTGGCGATTCAGATATTCGGCAAACAGTTCGGTATAGGCCTGGCTCCTGTCGAGCATGGCTTTTCTGGCATTATTGGAAATGATCAGGGACAGCACAAAGGAGGCGATCAGCATCACCGCAAAGCTGGTATAGGCGAAGTACTTGACCAGCTTGAAGGGCTGAATGCCGGAATCGACGCTGTCGCGCCGGACATTTTTTTTTCGGGAGAGGAAATCAGACAGAACGGTTTTCATGACATACTCCGCAACGGCGGCACTTTGCGGTATCGCAGGGTTTCGTCTCCGCCGCCTTCAGGCTCCGGCGGTACTCCTGCCAAAGATATTCCTTTCTTATACCATGATCGAGCACGTCCCAGGGAAAAATTTCTTCCCGGCCCCGGGGACGGACCGCGTATGACCACGGGGACAGGCCGTTCTTTTTCATCGCCCGGCCAAAGGGCAGGCCGTGCAGCGCCAGGTCTGTCAGCACCGGACCCAGCCGGCGGTCGCCGCGGGCAAAAACCGCCTGGGGAAGAATCCGCTCGGGGCGGTCCACCTTGATCCGCAGGTTGGCGACCCCGGACAGTTCACGGCGCAGGTACCGTATCTTCCTCTTGAGCGCGCCGACCGCCGCCGCCTCGTCCCGCTGCCGCACCGCCTCCTCCGGATCGAGGCCTCCGAAGGGGACGTACTGGAAGGGGGTCCAGGGCTTGGGGACGAAACTGTTGACGGAGAGCGTCAGCTCACTCATTCTGCCGCGCTCCCGGCCGAGAGGCAGGAGGACTTCACGCAGGCGCCGGACCAGGACCGTCAGCTCATGGA
>JALHJD010000265.1:0-2036 GCA_022837185.1 Desulfobacteraceae bacterium | reverse complement strand
ACGTACAACTTGAGATGCAGGATACCTGCCCCGACCAGGCTGACGGCGGCGGTCAGCAGATCCTTTTCGGTCAAGCCCTTGTTGATGACCCGCCGCAGCCGCTCGGAAGTCCCGTCCGGGGCGATGGCCGCGCTTTTCAGACCGGATCGCGACAGGAGGGACAACAGCACCCCGCTGATCCGATCCGCCCGCAGCGAGGAGAAGGAAAGCCGGCACGAACGGTCCTGAAGAAAGGCCGAAATGGCGTCCAATGTCCCGCTGGCGGCCATTTCCATGCCCAGCAGCCCTACCCGGTCCATGTCCGCCGGCCGCTGGGCGAGTCCGGCGAGCACCTGGTCAACGCTCCACAGGCGCGGCGGGCGATAGATAAAACCGGCGGCACAGAAACGGCAGCCCCGGCTGCACCCCCTCCCCAGTTCGGTCATGAACATGCCCAGCTCGGCTTCGGGGGACAGCAGGCGGGAATGGGCCGCCTTTTCCATGCGCCCGGCCACCACCTTCCGCACCCGGTCCGGCAGGCCGGCTTCAGGACGAATGGCGACGACCTCCCCGTTCTCTCCTCCGAAATCGAAGTCGTACAGGGCCGGGGCGTAACACCCCGGCAGCGAGCAGGCGATCCGCCGGACCACCTCACGGCGGGACATGTTTTTTTCGTACAGGCCGGCCAGTTGATCAAGCAGGTCCGGCAGCACCGCCTCCGCCTCGCCGATCACCATGATGTCGGCAAAGGAGGCCAGGGGCTCGGGATTCATGAACACTGCAACCCCGCCCAAAACAATGAGGGGACTGCCCGGTGCGATCCGCGGCGGCCGCGGCTGTGCCGCAGGTTCCGTTTGGCCGGCGGCCAGCATGGCGACCAGCCGGGGATAGTCCTCCTCGAAGCTGACCGAGCCGAAAACAAGGGGAAAATCGGTAAGGGGCCGGTTGGACTCAAGCGAGCGCAGGGGTTCGCCGGCAACGGGGTAGACGAACCGTTCGCAGACAATGTGCTCCGGTTCGTTCAGAAGGCTGTAAACAAGCTGAAAGCCGAGGTTGGAAACGGCAACCGAATAGCTGTGCGGGTAGCAAAGGGCCACGGGCAGCCGGCCCTTCCATTTTTTTCTGACCGTTCCCTTTTCCGTGACAAGGTATGGCGACAAAGTATCTCTGCGAATATGCTTACGCCTCAGCGGCTGCGCAATACGGCCGGCTCGGACGGCGGGGGGGAAAAGGGAAACGGCGGCCGCTCAGGTCAGTTTGCTTTTTTACGGATATAGGCCGGCTCATCCCAGTTTTCATGCTCCCGCTCGTCAAACACCGGCGTGGGCAGGACGGGCGATTTGGGCAGCGTGTTGGGCTGGGCGTTGCTCATGGTCCTGGTCTTGGCGGCGGAATCCTCCTCCCTGGCCGCCGGCACGGGCGCGGGCTGCTCGGTGCGGCTCTTGTTCCGGGCGACATCGATATGGGCGATGGTTTCCGTTTCCTCCATGGCGGAAATGCCCGTGGCAATGACCGTCACCCGCAGTTCCTCCCCGAGGCTTTCGTCGAACAGGGCGCCGATGATGATATTGGCGTCGTCGTGCGCTTTCTCCTGGATCAGCGCCGACGCCTCCATGAACTCGGCCATGGTCAGGCTGTCCTCGGTGGCGGAAATATTGATCAGGATGCCCAAGGCCCCGTCTATGCCGACATCCTCCAGGAGCTGATTGTCAATTGCCCGCTTGGCGGCCTCGGCGGCCCGGTTTTCGCCGGACGCGGCTCCCGAGCCCATGATGGCGGGACCCACCTCCTTCATGACCGTTTTCAGGTCGGCGAAGTCAACATTGATATGCCCGGGAAGGTTGATCAGGTCCGTTATCCCCTTGACCGCCTGCAGCAGGACCATGTCGACCTTCTGCATCATTTCGACCAGGGTGGAGTTTTTCTGCATGAGGCTGAGCAGCCGGTCGTTGGGCACGGTTATGATCGTGTCGGCGTACTTCTTCAGTTCCTGCCAGCCCTTTTCGGCATTGCGCATTCTCGTCCGGGCTTCAAAGTAGAAGGGCTTGGTGACCACC
>JALHJD010000264.1 GCA_022837185.1 Desulfobacteraceae bacterium | reverse complement strand
GTCATTTCGACCGCAGGGAGAAATCTCACGTCCTCGGCGCAATGAGATTTCTCCCTGCGGTCGAAATGACAGCAAAGCCCATGACCACCTCGTCTTTTTGAACGGATGTGAGTATATTCGATAAGTCTTGCCGACAGGAAAAAAACTGGCAGATTAGAGAGAACAGCGACTTCCCCGGCGCTGGCAATACATTTGCTCAGGATGAATAGGAATCTGAATCAATTTTGAACAAAACCGGCCCATGCGGTACAATACAATAATTATTCATTGGCTGAGGGGATGATTCATACATTAAGGAGAAACCCATGCGCTGCCTGGTAACCGGGGGAACGGGCTTTGTCGGCCGCCATCTTGTGCGCCGGCTGGAACGGCCGATTGTCGTTGGCCGCGACTTGGAAAAAATACGCAACCTGTTCAGCGAAGCCGAGCCCTATCAGTGGAGCCTGGGGGAGGCGTTGGACCCGGAAATGCTGCGCGGGGTCGATACGGTATTTCACCTGGCCGGCGAATCCATCTTCAAGGGACGCTGGAACGAGGCCAGAAAAAAACAAATCATGGAAAGCCGGCTGGCGGGCACCCGCCAGCTTGTCCAGGCGCTGACCTCCCTTGCCGAACCGCCGGCCACCCTGATTTGTGCCTCGGCCGTCGGCTTCTATGGTTCCAGGGGCGACGAACCGCTTACCGAATCCGCCCGGCCCGGCAGCGACTTTCTTGCCCGCGTCTGTCAGGGCTGGGAAGAGGAAGCGGCCAAAGCAGAACAGGCCGGCATTCGGGTCGTATCCGTGCGCATCGGTCTTGTCCTGGGGCGTGACGGCGGCGCCCTGCCCCTGATGCTGACGCCCTTCCGCTTCGGTCTGGGGGGGAGGATCGGCAGCGGCCGCCAGTACATGTCCTGGATCCATATAGATGATTTGGTCGCCATCCTCCTGTTTGCCGCCGCCAATCCGTTTGTGCGCGGCCCCGTAAACGGGGTTGCGCCCCAGGCGCTGACCAACAGGGAGTTTACCGCCGCCCTGGCCTCGGCTCTCGGGCGGCCGGCCCTGTTTACCGTACCCGGCTTTGTCCTCCGGATCACCCTGGGTGAATTTGCCGAGGTGCTGCTCGGTTCGCAGCGGGCCGTCCCCGAAAAGATCAGCAGCGCCGGCTACTCCTTTGACTTTCCCGAAATCCGGGACGCCCTCGCAAACCTCATCCAGTGAGCACTGGCATGAACAGACGAACAATCCGGCGGCGGCGAGCCGTTTTCCTGCATCGGACAGCCCTTCGGGGCGGACTGCTGCTGCTCATCCTGGCAGCATTCACCCTCCCCGCCTGCAACCGCCAGCCCAACGGCAACCCGGCCGACGGTGAACGATGGTACAGTCTCCACCGCTGCGACGGCTGCCATGGGGAAGACGGCATCGGCGGCAGGGGGCCGGAACTGGCCGCGACCGAGTTGAGTTTTCGCCGGTTTGCAAGTAAAATCCGCTCGCCGCATTCCACGGTAATGCCCGCCTATGACGAGCAACAGCTGCCGGACGAGGACGCGGCGGACATCTACCTGTGGCTTGTATCCCTGGAAAAGTAACCCATTGTGAAAGGACCGACCATGCGCTGGAAACAATTTTTCACCCCCGTTCAGTCGATGGATGCCAAGGAGGCCAAACAGTTCATCGAGGAAAAGCCCCACGGCACAGTGACCATCCTCGATGTCAGGCAGCCGTCCGAATACCAGGCCGGTCATATCGCCGGGGCCAAGCTCATCCCCCTGCCCGAGATCAACGACCGCAAAGCAGAGATCGACCGGGACAAACCCGTGCTTGTCTATTGCGCCGTGGGCGGCCGCAGCAGGGTTGCGTCCCAGATGCTGTCCGGCGGCGATTTCAAGGAAGTGTACAATCTCAGCGGCGGCTACAAGGCCTGGCAGGGACAGACGGCCCTGGGACCGGAGGACCAGGGACTGGAGCTGTTCAGCGGCCGGGAATCCGTCGAGGAGATCCTGATCGTGGCCTATTCCCTCGAAAAGGGGCTGCGCGAATTTTACCTGTCCATGGCCCCGGGCATGAAAGATGACCGGGCAAGGGAACTGTTCGAGCAGCTGGCCGCCATCGAGTTAAACCATCAGGACAGGATTTTTGCCCAATACCTCGAAACCACGAAAAAAGATGCCGACAGAGAGGAGTTTGACCACACCGTTGTGGTGACGGCCATGGAAGGAGGACTGACCACGGAGGAATACATGCGGCTGTACGACTTCAACCCGGCTTCTCCCAGGGACGTGGTCGAACTGGCCATGACCATCGAGGCCCAGGCCCTGGACCTGTATCACCGCGCCGCGGAGAATCATGAAGATGAGGAAAGCGGCAGGGCCCTGGCCGGCATCGCCCAGGAGGAGCAGACCCACCTGAAACGGCTCGGTGAATTATTGGACCGGCTCTAACACGTCATCAGGAGGTATCCATGTCCCGGAAGCTTCTTCTCGCCGGCGGCGGCCATGCCCACATGATGGTGCTGGCCTCCCTGGAGCGGTTCATCGCCAAAGGCCACCAGGTCACGGTGGTCCAGCCCTCCCCGTACCATTACTACTCTGGCATGGGACCGGGCATGCTCGGCAAAACCTATTCGCCCGAGGAAATCCGCTTCGCCACCCGCCAGGTCGTGGAAAAACAGGGGGGCACCTTTGTGCTCGACCGGGTGCAGCGGATCGATCCGGCGGCCAGTACCGCCTACCTCGAATCCGGGGCCGCGGTTCCCTATGATGTCCTCTCCTTCAATGTCGGCAGCTATGTCCCGCAAAACATGGTCGCTGCCGACAGGGACCGCATTTTCACGGTCAAGCCCATCGAACGGCTGTACGCCGCCCGGCAGTTGATCCTTGACCTGGCCGCGCAAAAACCCCTCACCATAGGGGTCATCGGCGGCGGGCCATCCGCGGTGGAGATTGCCGGCAACGTCTGGGGTCTTGCCCGGGACTCGAACCTGCACCCGGTAACAATACGAATCTTCACCCGCTCAACCGTCATGGGGGAATTTCCCGAAGGGGTGCGCTCAAGGGCCGTCCGTTCCCTGCGGTCCAGAAAAATTGAAATCATTGAGGAGTGCGAGGTCAGAGAAATTCAACCCGGCCGGGTAGTTCTCGGAACGGGTTCATCCCACGAGCTGGATGTCATATTCGTGGCGGTGGGCGTCCGGCCGTCTCCGGTGTTCGCCGACTCCGGCCTGTCAACCGGTCCCGACGGCGGCCTTGTCGTCAATCGGTATCTGCAAAGCATCGACTACCCGAACATATTCGGCGGCGGTGACTGCATTCATTTCCGGGACCGGCCCCTGGACAAGGTCGGGGTCTACGCGGTGCGGGAAAATCCGGTACTGCTGCACAACCTGTCGGCGGCCATGGACGGCGGCAGCCTTAAGGAGTTCGAGCCAGGCGGCGACTACCTGCTCATTTTCAACCTCGGCGACGGAACCGGCATCTTCCGCAAGAAATTCCTGCTGTTCAACGGCAGGGCGGCCTTCCTTATCAAGGACTACATCGACCGGCGGTTCATGAAAAAATTCCAGGCCATTGTGCAGGTACTTGAACGAAACGTTTACCCTCGCCCGGTAGGCGACAACCTTGCCTTCGTCTATCTGCATGTCCAGCTTCACCACCTCCGCGATCCGCAAATCCTTCAGGCTTTTGGCCGCCGTTTCAACGGCTTTCCTGGCCGCATCCTCCCAGGATTCCTTGCTGGTGCCGACGAGTTCAATTATCTTGTACACGCTGTCCGCCATACCCGACCTCCTTGATAATGAATTGAAAGGATTGGTAATTGCCGTTCATTTCCATTACATACAGTGTAGCAGAAATTGTCCCGCATGAACAGGCGGATTCCACCGCCAGGAAAAATTGCCCCCCGGATCTTTCGATCCGGTTCAGAAATCAATCACGTAGCTGTAGACGCCCTCTTCCAGGTAGCTCGTCACCTTGTAGCCCGAGGCGTTGAAGATATTCTGCATCCTCCGGTTGTCGCGCATGACTTCGGCGGTGAACCCGGAGATGCCGTTGCGCCGGGCGATGGAAATCAGGTGCTTGAAAAGAAAGGTCCCGATGCCCTTGTTCTGCCAGTCATCGCGCACGATAAAGGCCACTTCGGCCTTGTTGGTTTTTTCGTTGAGATAATATCTGCCGACGGCGATGATTTCTTCGCCGGTCGCTTCCGGCACCGTCCCGACCACCGCGGCGTCCCGGCGGTGATCGATATAGACAAAGTCCTGTATCTGGCGGGTGCTGAACCGTTTCTGCCGGCTCATGAACCTGTAGTAGACCGTTTCCTGGGACAGGTTGTAGAGCAGGTCGCGCATATGGGGCTCGTCGGTGGGCCGGATGGAGCGGAAGCTCACCTGGGTGCCGTCATCGAGCAGATAGGCGGTCCGCATCGCCTCTTCACCGGGAACAATGAACCTGCCTCCCAGACCCGCCATCTCCGGACGGATGTATCTGGCCTCAACCGCCTCCTTGAGGAGCTGGTCGCGGAAGTTGGGATGGGCGATGGAAATCAGCGCCATCACCCGCTCCTGAATGGACTTGCCGTGGAGATAGGCCACGCCGTACTCGGTAACGACAAAATGGACCGTTCCCCTGGAAATAACGACGCCGGAGCCGGGTTGCAGAAAGCAGACGATCCTCGACTCCGTCCCGCTTGTCGTGGTGGACGGCATGATGATGATGGCCCGGCCACCCGCGGACCTGGTCGCCCCGCGGTTGAAGTCGACCTGGCCGCCGATGCCCGAGAAAAATTTGCCGCCGACCGAATCCGAACAGACCTGGCCTGTCAGGTCGATTTCCTGCGCCATGTTGATGGAGACCATCCTGTACTGCTTGCCGATGATGTTCGAGTCGTTCACATACTCGGTGGGCCGGAAGCAGAACAGGGGGTTGTCGTTGATGTAGTCGTACAGCCTCCTGCTCCCCATGCAGAAGCTGGCGGTAATCTTCCCCCGGTCCATGGTCTTGCGGGTCCCCGTGACCGCGCCGGACTCAATCAGATCGATGATGCTGTCCGTCAGCATCTCGGTATGGATGCCAAGGTCCTTTTTGTCATGGAGGAAGGCCTGTATGGCCTGGGGGAGGCGGCCGAGGTCCTCGATGCGGCCGAGCCCGAACTCGATGGTCGCCCCGTTGGGTATCAGGCCGGCGACGTTCTTGCCGATTTTCTCGGCCACCTCATGAACAGGCGCCGGACTCCGCTCGATGAGCTCCGACTCGACCGGCACCAGGATGTCCAGATCATAGATGTCGAGCAGGCTGTCGCCGTGGACATAGGGCATGCGCGGGTTGACCTGGGCGATGACCAGGGACGCGTTTTCCGCCGCGCTTTTGACGATATCCACCGATATGCCCAGGCTGACCTTGCCCCGGGCGTCGGGAGGCGTAACCTGGATGAGGGCCACGTCGATGGGAATGCGGCCGCCGTGAAAAAGCCGGGGGATGTCGGACATCAGGATGGGGGTGTAAACCCCGAGTCCTTCCTGGATGAGCCGGCGGACATTGCTGCCGATGAAGAAGCTGTTGACCGTGAAGCATTCGGTGAGCTGCTTTTCGGCATAAGGCGCCTCGCCCTTGGTGAACAGCTGGATGATCTCGACATCGGCCAGCTGCGCGGCGCGATCGGTCAAGGCCGCCACCAGGTCCACCGGTTCGCCGCAGCCCGTTCCAATGAAGACCCT
>JALHJD010000535.1:571-1165 GCA_022837185.1 Desulfobacteraceae bacterium | reverse complement strand
GAAATTGCCGATAGCCTCCAGGAAATCGGGGATGTAGCGGGGCGAGTGGGAAAAGTCGGCGTCCATCTGCACCACGTACCCGGCACCCTGATCCAGGGCATAGCCGAAACCGGTGACGTAGGCCGTGCCCAGGCCCAGCTTGCCGGAACGGTGCATGACGTGGATCTCTCCGGGGTAACGGGCTGCGAGCTCATCCGCTATCTGCCCTGTGCCGTCGGGCGAGTTGTCATCGACAATCAGGATCTCGAGCCCGGGCACACCCAGGGCCAACAGCTCGCCGGCCATGGCCCGCAGATTGTCGGCCTCGTTGTAGGTCGGTATCACGACCATCACTTTTGCATCGGCCATAAACACCTGCTCGCTACGTTGCTCCCGGTCGCCATCGCCGCGCCGCCGGGGCGGAAACTGGCTGATTATACTATGACCGGGGAGAAAGGTCAATCACACCGGCACAAGTTGACGAAACGGCACTTTGGAGTATAATGATGCCGCCGCCGTCGCGGGCGAGCAAAAAATATGAGGAGGCTCCTCCCATGATCGTTATCACGGAAGAGTGCATCGAATGCGGTTCCTGCGCCGAAGTCTGCCCTGAAG
>JALHJD010000535.1:0-518 GCA_022837185.1 Desulfobacteraceae bacterium | reverse complement strand
GAATGCCAGACTTGCATGGACGAGTGCCCGAACGAAGCCATCGTCGAACAATAAACCAAGAAAAATCCCCGGACGTGGAAACACCATCCGGGGATTGGTTTTTCTTATACAATAGGTCAGCTCTGGGTATTGCCCAGGACCTCGCGCCCGGCGAAAAAGGCCTGGCGGTTTAGCTCCACGTACCTGGGCGGCACCCGCTTCTCGATAACCGCCAGCCAGGTCTCGGCCGGCAGATCGAAAAAGCTGGACAGGACCCCCAGCAGGACGACGTTCGCCGCCCGGGCGTTGCCCAGCTTCTCGGCCAGCTCGGCGCCGGGCACCAGGTGAAACCGGTCCGTGATCCGGTCGTACACGGCTCGCAGCTCTTCCTCGCTGGGATAGTGGGCTCCGCCCGAGGTTACGGTGATGGGCTTGATGGCCTGCCGGTTGACGACGACCACCCCACCCCGCCGCAAATAGCGCGCATAGCGCAGGGCCTCGGCCTCCTCGAAGGCCAGCAGGATATCGGCCTCTCCCTC
>JALHJD010000263.1 GCA_022837185.1 Desulfobacteraceae bacterium | reverse complement strand
AAAACCGCGCATAACTTTCCTCAATAATTGTAGAGCGTTATGCGCGACAATGTACCACAAATAGGCTGTTTTCTCTATTTCAATTTCAACAGCCTGCTAAATCAGATGGAGCCGCGCAGGTAAACTTACCTGTGCATTTAACAGCAGTAGAGACTTGGAGCTACTGGTCGCACAACACTGAAGGAACTGCCGTAGTCGTTCCTTTTTATGCACAAACGACAACAAAATCGTCAAATTACATTCTCACAGTATTTTTTGACGAAAGCGGGACTGTTATCGACTACCAGACTATGCAAAACAATTATTAGCAGTAACACTCAAAGGCAAGACAAGGACGAAAGCCTAAAAGGTCGTTGGTGCCAGGGAGTCCACTCATCGCCCTCACCATCAACCATACTTGGAGGAAAAATGAAAATCATAACTATGGCGGTTATAGCTTCATTACTGGGAGTATCTTCTTCGTCCTGGGCTGGATATGGTTCGAGTATCGGAATGGGATATATCTCAAAGACAGATAATACAAGAGTCTATGCTCGATCAACTGGAGATGAAGTTGACGAAACAGTGAAAAAAGCATTGCTGTCCCATAGTTTTCAAAGCAGCACCAGTTGTGGATTTGGCGTGAGTTGAGGTGGTTTCAATAGATTCACCCCTTGCACCAGCGCCTGCCACCCGCCCGAGAACTGGGAGGCGTCGGCCCGCCTGTCGAGCTCGCCGTCGGCAGCGGCACTGATCAGAACCTCCAACTGCTCCCGGAAGGATTTGAGCGTATCCACCATGTTCTGCATTGCCATCAGGAGCTGGCCCGTCTCGTCCGTGCTGGCGGCCTCGATGCTCACCGACAGGTCGCCGCCGGCGAGTTTTGTCGCGACATCCACCGCATCGCGGAGCGGACGGCTGATGATGCGGGAGAGGAAAATCCCCAGCCCTATGGCCACGGCCATGCCGCAGGCGAGGATGATGGCGGTCATGTTCACTGCCGATGCAGCTGCGGCCGAATTCTCTTCGGACTTCTTTTTCGCCAGGTTGATTTTGATATCCACCAGCCCCTGGATCGCTTGATCCACGGCGACGGTCGAGGCCGCCACGGACTCGTTCCGCATATAGGCCACGGCCTCGCTGTTCTTGCCGGCCATGGCCAGGGCAACAATCTTCTCGAGATTAGGCTCAAACCTTGCCAGACTGGCCTTGACCTCCGCAAAAGACTTCTTGGTCTCTTCGGACTGAAGGGATTTTTCGATCTCGGGCAAACTTTCATCAATCGTCTTTTTCATATCCTTGATCGAGCCGGCGTATTTCGCCTTTACTGCTGCATTGTCCTCCAGGGCAATGTCGCGATAATTGATCCTGATGCGCTGGAATGCCACCGCTGTGGCCAGGATCGGCCCCATGGGCTTGGTGTTCAGTTCGTACATGGCCGTATCGGCCTCGTCGATTGCCTTGATCTTGGCAATCCCGATTGCACCGACGACCCCTGCGACAATGGCGACCAGGATGAATCCGGACAGAAGCTTCGCTGCAATCTTCAGGTTGTAGTACCACTGCATTGCACGTACCTCCTCTGGTTGTGACGTAGCGGGCATTGAACGGCGTGTCCGGCCATGACGGATCACGCAATTAAGAAAATCTTTAAGTTGTATCGGCCTGCCTGCAAGCGGCTGCATCAGGGTTTACGCACGAATTGATGCGCAATTCCCGGCAAAAAATGCGGAGAGCGGTCCAGCGTGGGGAAAAAACGGGGGAACGGGGTGTTACAAGGTGGCAAGGCCCTCGCGGAGGGCGTATTTGGTCAGTTCGGCAACGCTGAACAGGCTGAGCTTCTTCATGATCCTGGTCCGCTGGACTTCAACTGCCCTCAGGCTCAGGCCGAGATCAAACGAGATTTCCTTGCTGCTCTTGCCCGACGCGATCATCGCCAGCATCTGCCGCTCTTTGGGGTTGAGCCCCGGCGACCCGGCAGCGACTTCTTCGGGAAGGCGCCAGAAGTACTGCGTGACGATAATCTGCGGAATGTTCGGCCCGAAATAAATTTCACCATCGGCAGCGGCCCTGATGGCGCGGCCAAGCTCGGCGGAGGTCGCCAGTCTCTTGAGAAAATAACCCGAAGCGCCTGCCTTGAGCATCCCGACCACGCATGCCGTTTCCTGGCGCGCGGAAAAACCCAGCACCGCAACGCCCGGATGCTCGCGCCTGATGATCCTGGTGGCGTCGATACCGTTCACCCCGGGCATCATCACCTCCATCAGCACCACATGGGGGCGCACGCAGCGGACCAACTCCAGCGCGTCGCGGCCGTCTGCGGCCTCTCCGGCCACGTCGATGCCTGGCTCGCGCTCCAGGAGCGATCGCACGCACTCCCGAAAGAGCCTGTGGTCATCAACAAGAATAACTCTCAGCGTCACAGCGTCCTCACTACACCCGATGCCGGAGGCTCTTCGAAGCAGTCCCCTCGCCGGGGGGCAGCCGCACAAGGGGCCGGACTGCCGCCGCGCGCTCCGCGGGGCTTTTTCCGCCGTGTTTTCCAACCATGTGCACGGCACTGCACCACGGGGCGGAATGCGCCCTTTCCCGCCGGGGCCGGGCGTCCGGCAGCGGCCACTGCTTCGTGCGGCGCCGGAACAGGGTGACGCCATGTGTCGAGCGTATGGGAATGGATTGTCGAGGCGTTGGCAATCCGGACGATGCAGCCGTCACCAGAGGTGACTGGCTCGACCGTTGCAACGTAGAACCGGGGGGGGATAAGCTTTCTCCTTCATACCATGACAGAACACGCGCTCTGTTGTAGCAGGTTTTCGGGCTAGCCACAATTGCGCGCAAGAACCGTCTCCAGCCTGATCAGAGGCGGCCGGACGGCACCCCCTCCATTTCCCGTCCCGATTTAACGGAGACCCCAGTGACTTATCGGGATTTCCCTGCCTTGACAATATCCGGCCGGCTTGAAATAGTCGCGGCGACAATAACTATATAAATTTTAATGGGCCAACACTATCGGATTTTATGCCGGTTGGTCACACGGGGCGGCACGACGGTACTGATGGACCCGCTTATGTGGCATGAGCGGGTCGCGCGCACCCGCACGAACTGCACTCTAACGAATGGGGTGAATGAAACCAGGCGCATCAAAGACCCGTTTTCATACTCCGCCCGCCGGGACTCGCTGGGGCGGGACTGTGCGTATTGCGTACACATTGCCGGGACGCTAGCGATAACGGCAGGGCACACGGCACAGCGGTCGAGGAGTTTGAAACCGTAAAGGCGGACCTTCAGTCAGATACGCTGTACGGAACGGGTATTTGAAGGAAATCGAGTTTAAGAGGCTGAAGTAGGCGTATCCGCCCGCAGGACGGATACGCATGGGCGAAAGGGTGCGGATTGCGAACTAATGGTTGGTAGAAATGTTCCGCCGGGTTGGATACGCAGTTAGATATTTCCCAGATAAACAAGCGGAGGATGCAAATGAGAGGTATGTACGTGACTGCATTAATGGCGCCAATATTCGACATTGGTTGTGTTATGCCCGTAAAGATGACAATTCGAATCTGCCCAATCTGTCCCGAATTTTCAGGATGTGATTTTTCACGAGCATTCCGCCACCCGATTTTCAAGACCATTCCACCAGGCACGGCGCTCTGAATTGTGGATACCCTATATCACATGATGGTCCT
>JALHJD010000262.1 GCA_022837185.1 Desulfobacteraceae bacterium | reverse complement strand
CGGGCCGCACTCGCCGCCTTCAACCGCGTAGCCGTCGTTGTCACTGTCCGTGCAGACCGTCGGGCAGGTCTCATCACTGCCGTCACAGTTCTGGTCGATCCCATCTCCGCAGATCTCGGCTGCGCCAGGGTAAATTGAGGCACTTGCATCGTTGCAGTCCGCGTTATCGGCCACATAGCCGGCGGGCCGGCTACAGAGACTTAAGGTCGCTCCTGAAGGATTGCCGTAACCGTCGCCGTCAACATCGGGATACCAGGTGTAAACAGGAAGACCCTCGTCTACGTTGCCGTCACAGTTGTTGTCGGAGCCGTCGCAGATTTCAACCGCACCGGGATATGCCGACGGATCGACGTCGTTGCAGTCGCCTCCGCAAGTGGTATATCCGTCGCCATCGACATCAAACCCCTCATCAATGAGACCATTGCAATTGTTATCTTTGCCGTCGCAAATCTCTATAGCTCTTGGATAAATGGTTGGATCATTGTCGTCGCAGTCGCGGTTTGACTTGTAACCATCCCCATCACGATCGACCGGCGGAGCAGCCTGTGCCGATGCGCCTATCAATGCTATGAAGAATACCAATGCACAACAGATAGACATGAATTTATTCACAGTCTCTCCTCCGCAAATCCGGAAAAAATGAATTGAAAATTTTTATGCACGACAAGGTTTGCCGATAGGACAACTATTTAATACCCTAGAAAAATTCCCTCTCAATATGACAATCCTTTGATATCAAAGATCTAAAAATGCAATAACGGTGCCAAGCAAAATATCAATGCTTTAAACCCTAACTTGTTAATATAACAGCTAAAAATGAATACGATCACTATCAAGTCATCAGATAGGAATTCGGCCCTGTTCACAAATAGCTGATCTTGTTAGTTTTATTCTTTCGGTCCAGCCTCCTGTCATTTCGACCGCAGGGAGAAATCTCATGTTATCAGTGCAAGGAAATTTGTTGATTTCGAAAAATTCAAAACCAACGATTCAGTGGCATGCTCACATATGTTCGGAATGACAGCATTGTTCTTGCGCTGGCAATAAATTTGCTGAGGATTAGTGGTAATCAGAAAAAGAAAAACAGAATTTCGTCGATAACGAACTTGGAATTTTTTCCTGATTACCGGAAATATTTACGGAATGGGAATAAAAAACCGGCAAGGCATGCGTTTCAGCATTGCCTTGCCGGGTTGATGGGCGCTGACGAGACTTGTGTTATCTCATGGACGGCGGCGTCTTGGTGAAGTCATAGTAGTCATACAAGCCGTAGGGCAGGCTGAACTCGTCCTCCTCGTAGTTCAAGGCGTTCAGGAACCCCTTGATCTCCTCGTCCGAGTATCCTTCCAGGTACCGCCGGATGTATACTCCTTCCGGCCGCGGCTCCCTCGAATTGGCATGGGTGAAGAACACCACCCCCCGGTTGAACGTATTCAGGAAGTATTTGCCGGTGAAGCAGGAGTTATAGAAGAACCGGGAATATTTCAACTCCTCGGACTTGAGGTTGATCCCGGAGGCGTCCATGATCACCACGCCGATATCCCGGCCGCGATAGGTCGAGTAATAGTGCTGCTTGTACTCAAAGGTGTTGTCGACAATGAGCCAGGGGGTCATATTATAAATATAGTCCTCCTTGACCCGGGTGTCGCTGCCCGCCGGCCCGGTCACGGTCAGAGTGACCGTGAAGGTTCCGGTCGACCTGAAGACATGCTGCGGATTCCGCTCCGCACTGGTCACCCCGTCGCCGAAGTCCCAGTGCCAGGAGGCGATTTCGCCCGAACTCTGATCCTGGAACCGGACCAGGGTCTGGGTGGAACCGTAAAGGGTGTCCGCCATGAACTCGGCCTGCAGGGCGGGCGCAGTGTCAACGGCGATGAACTCTTCCTTGGTCTCCGTTGACTGCGCCCCGCTCTCGTCCGTGATCGTCAGGCTGACCGTATAGAGCCCCGGCTCGGCGTAGGTGTGCAGCGGGTTCTGCTCGCCGCTGGTCGTCCCGTCGCCGAAGTCCCATTCCCAGGCCGTGATGGCCGGGTCTTCCAGAAAGAGCGCGCCGTCGCCGTAGGTGAAGCTTGCGTCGGTGAACTGCACGGCCAGCGGGCCAGACCCGGCAACAACATCGGCCCCGAATTCGGCCCGCAGCAGGGACGACGGGTTGCCAAGCGGCATCAGCGCCACCACGTCGGCCACCACCACCCCGTCTGCCAGGTCGCTCAGCTCAATGGTGTTCGTGCCGGAGTTGAAATAGAAGGCGCCCAGTTCATTGATCAGATACGGGCTGGTGACCTGCTGGTCCACCTCCACCACCGTCGGCGACGGCCCGCCGTAGAAGCCGGAATGGTTGATGGTGAACCGCGCATTGCTGGCATTCTGCGGCTGCGCCTGCCACGTCGCCAGCACCGCGTACATCCCCGCATCCCTGACATAAAAAGTGAAAATCGCCTTCCTGCTGCCGGAACCGGGGTTGGTGTAGCGGTAATCGAGTCCCAGGGCGCCGCCGGTGTTTTCCAACGTGATCGCCGTGCGGTACCAGGTCCCAACCATGCCGAAGTGGTTGTAGTCCGGATCCGGATTGGTGATGAAATACTCGCGGTCCACCGCCGGGTCCGGCTTGGCCCCCATCGGCGAATACCAGGCCGGGGTATGGGAGTCGGGGAACCGCTCCCAGTAGCTGCCGTCCGGCTTCTCGATCCGGTAATGGGTCGGGTCGCCCGGTACCTGGTACGTCGGATAGAAATTGTACGGCGGCGTCCCTTCCGTAAAGTCATACGGCATGATGGGACTGCTGCCGTCCATGTTCACCGGGTTCCAGTAGTTGAAGGCCTGGCTCCACTTCATGCCCGGAATATCGGGCGACATCATGTCCGTGCCCGTGATCAGAAACCGCGGATCGTCAAAATAGCGGATCAGATCGGTATCGTTGACAAAGGTCATGCCGTAGCCGTAGTTGGAATGACCGCCGTAGATCACGTGCGCCCCTTCCTCCGTAAAGGCCGCCCGCGCCCCTTCCACGCTGGAACGCTCCTCGATGTAATAGGTGATCCCCTTGTCCACGTTGGTGTACGACCAGACGCCGGGACTGATCTCATGCCCGCCCATGGACGACACCACCGAGGTGACCAGCGGGAACAGCGGCGTGGTCGTCCCGTGGCCGTCAAGAATGTATATATTTTCGGAAGCGGCGACAACCTGGATATGGTTCACCTTGGCCTCGGTGTCCGAACCATAGCTGTTCGCCGCTGTCAGCGATACCGTGTAGCTGCCCTCAGCCATATACTCATGGGAGGGGTTCTTCTCCGTGCTGGTGGCCCCGTCACCGAAATCCCACAGCCACGAATCAGGACTGTTGGTGCTCCGGTCCGTGAACCGGACCAGCAGCGGAGCCGCCCCATGGGTCCGGTCAACAGTGAAATCAGCGACCGGCGGCTCGGTGACCGCCGGCAGCTCCGAGACGTACCGGAAAAGAACCGCGTCGGCGCAGGTGGTCACAAAGTTGCCGTCCGTCCATATCTGGCTGGAAGCGTGAATCGTCACACTGCCGCTGCCGTCAAACGGATAATTCCCCAGCACTACCCACTGTCCGCCTGCAACCTGCTGATTGACCACGACCCCGTGAGTGCCGTCGTTGGCGTTGATGTCCACGTCGATCGCCGTGCCACGGTTGACGTACGACGTCCACCACATCGC
>JALHJD010000261.1 GCA_022837185.1 Desulfobacteraceae bacterium | reverse complement strand
GCGGGCGGAACGGCTCCGAAAAACAGCAGGGCCAGCATCGACAGGACCCCGGCTGACAACAGGTGTTTACTCACTCTCAGTTTCCTTCCTCGGATTCCATTCATTTCCTTTGCCGGGCAGGACATATTCCGCCGGCACCCCCCGCAATCCGAACGGGACTATTCGAATTCAACCTGCCTGGCCACCAGTTCGAAAGCCTTCCGGTACGCTTCGGCGGCCTCGGCAAATTTCTCCTGCTGCTCGTACAGCCCGCCAAGGGCATAGTGAAGTTCCGGGTTCCGGGCGTTCCTGAACAACAGGGCCTGGAGATCTCCGATCGCTTCATTCATCTGCCCTTCAGCCGCCATGATCCGGGCGTCGCATATGTTGGCCGGCAGATACTCTGGATCAAGATCATACGATCTGTCCAGCGCCTTTTTGGCCTCTTCCAGCCGCCCCTGCTCAAGATAGAGGCAGCCGAGCTGTCCGTGGGCCTCGGCCATGCCGGGCTCTATTTCCAGGGCTTTTTGCAGCTCGTTGACGGCGGATTCAATCTGTCCCCTTTTCATCATGACCAGAGCCATGTTCAGATGGCGGGCCGACTGTTTTTCCTCGGCCGATTTCTCCACCATGCCGGGCCGCAGTTCCTGTTCCACCTGCTCCCTGGATTTTTCACCAAGCATTATCTGCACCTCGCCCTGCAGCCGTTCACTGAAATCATGGCTGAAGCCGAGTCCGGCGGCCACCTTGCCCTCCCTGTCCACCAGGATCACCGAGGGGACGACAAAGATGCCCAGGTCGCTGTACGCCTTCCGGTTTTCATCGAGGTAGACGGGTAATTTCCCCCCCAGCCCCCCGGCAACCTCCCGGATGACATCGATGTCGTCGCCCTGGGCGTTCACCAGCAGAACCCGGACCCCGCGCTCTTCCAGGAACGGCAGCATCTGCTCCGCTTCAAGCATGGTTTTCAGCGACCGTTCCTTCTTGACGTCAATATCAGCCCCCCAGAACACCACCGCCACGGGATTCCCCCTGAGGGAGGTCAAGGACAGGGTGGAACCGTCGCTGATACGCTTGAAGGTCAGGGGTGGGAGGGGATCCCCCGGACTGATTGCCCGGAAAGGAAACGAAGAAGCCATGCCCGCACCGCAGAAAAGCACGAGGAGACTCGCGATACCGATAATGAACAGATTCGTCCGGATGCCGGCAACTGAATGAGTCCTCATTTCACCACCCCCTGAATGAGTAAATAGAATCAAAAACAAAGCATTGCAACAAATTTCGGCGGGATGATTGTACTATACATAAAAAAAATTAAATTTCATTATACAAACAGGGCCTGAAAAGCAAATCGGTACCCGCCCAACCCATGCATTTCCCTCATGAACACTGCCGCAGGGGTCTCAGGCAGTCATAATTCCCCATATTGTTTCGGTTTTTTTCTTTTTCTTTTGTGATTATCCGGTATATGATTGTACTGAGCCGGCCGGCACGCCACAGAGTAATGCAGAGTAATGGTATTGCGGGAAAACCTCCGCGGCAGGGCCCTGCAGCCGGACAGAACAAAATGAAGGGCCCGTTCCGGGCATCATACAGGATTGGAGATACAGGGCTTCGCCGGACAACCCGGTGGAACGTTTCTTTTTCGTCGGCGACGACAGGATTATGATCATACGAATCCTCTCCCTTCTTTTTCTTCTCGGCGGCACCGTCTGTCTTGTATCCGCCCTCCCCTTCACCAGAAAAATATGTGCTCTGGAAACCAGGCACGGACTCGCCTGGCGCTGGCTCGGAGGGTTCATCGTTCTCTTCCTGGCCGGATACCTCTACTACGCCTACAGATTATGGTTTTTTGCAATCCATCTTGAAGATATCCTGCTGTCCTTCATCCTTGGAGGCGGCGGAATATTTGTCATCCTGGTTGTCCGTCTCAGCCTGCAGACCCTGAATACCATCAAGGACATAGCCGACAGGGAGCGCTACCGCGCCCTGCATGACGAATTGACCGACCTGCCCAACAGAACCCTGCTGTATGAGCGGATTGAGCAGGCCATACTCAGGGCCGAGCGGGACCAGACACCCATCACCGTCCTGCTGATGGATCTGAACAGGTTCAAGGAAATCAACGACACCCTGGGACATTTTTACGGCGACTACCTCCTGCAGATGATCGCCCCCCGGTTGTGGCGGACCATCCGCAAGAGCGATACCGTTGCCCGCTTCGGCGGTGATGAATTCGCTGTTGTCCTGCCCGGCGTGGACCTGGAACAGGCCGTCAACATTTCGGAAAAAATAGCCCTCAGCATGGAGGAGCCCTTTCAGATCGAAGGCAGCCAGCTCAGCATTGATGTCAGCATCGGCATAGCCCTCTACCCCGAAGACGGCACCGACAGCGACACCCTGCTGCAGCGGGCCGACGTCGCTCTCTATGCGGCAAAAAAATCAAGCAATACCTGTTACGCCGTCTATGACGCCGAACACGACGGGCACAGCATGGAGCGGTTGATGCTGACCGTGGAGCTGCGTGAGGCGATCAAAAGGGAACAGCTGATCCTCCACTACCAGCCCAAATATTCCCTGCCCGAAAAACGGGTCTGCGGGGTGGAAGCACTAGCCAGGTGGCCGAGACCGGACAAGGGCGAGTTGGTCCAGCCCAACCTGTTTATTCCGGTGGCGGAAAAGACCGGTCTGATCCGCAACATGACGTATCTGATTTTTGATAAGGTCTTCGCCCAGGTTGCCGAGTGGGAGAAGCAGGGGATGTCCGTTCCGGTCTCCGTCAACCTGTCGACCAAGATGCTGCATGACAACGAACTGCCGCGGCGGATGGACCAACTGCTCGGCAAATGGAAAATCGACCCGAAAAACATCACCCTTGAAATCACCGAAAACAGCATGATGGTTGACCCTGAAATAGCCTTCAGGACCATCAACAACCTGCTGCAGCTTGGCCTGCATTTCTCCATAGACGATTTCGGCAGCGGCTATTCCTCACTGTCCCTCCTGAACCGCCTGCCCGGCTGTGAACTGAAAATCGACAAATCCTTTGTCGTCGACATGATCGCCAGCCTGAACGACATGACGATCGTCCAGACCTCCATCAACCTGGCCAAAAACATGGAGTTGAAAACCGTCGCCGAAGGGGTGGAGACCAGGGAAACCCTGGAGAAGCTGATTGAAATGGACTGTGAAGTTGTCCAGGGCTACTATTTGAGCAGACCTCTGCCCCCGGACATGGTCCTGGACAAGATCAGGGAACTGGATTCGCTCCAGGCTGACTGGCAGATAACCAGAGAAGAACGAATGAAGAATGAAAAACCGGCTGGTCAAGGCAATGTACAGGAAAGGCTGGATGAAGAAGCCGGAATGAGGAATTAAACGGGCGCCCGGGACCCGGCCAATCCGGCCCCGGCCCCCTCACATAACTCCACCGCCGAGAGCCGGGAAACTCCAGACTGCAAACTGCCTGCTGATGACTGCCAACTCCATTCCTTTGCATTCCTCATTTCCTCACTCAGGAGGCGACAAACCGCGTCGCTGCTTCCACATCAAGACGGGAGCCGATGATCAGCGGGACGCGCTGATGCAGATCGACAGGCTGGATGTCGAGGATGTCCCGCCCGTCATCGGTAACGGCCAGCCCGCCCGCCTCCCGGACCAGCATCGCCATGGGGGCCGCCTCGTAGAGCAGGCGCAGCTTTCCTTCCGGCT
>JALHJD010000260.1 GCA_022837185.1 Desulfobacteraceae bacterium | reverse complement strand
GAGTATTGAATCATGTCATTGGTGCCGATACTGAAAAAATCGACCTCGCCGGCAAGGGAATCAGCCATGACCACGGCGCTCGGCACCTCCACCATGATGCCCACCTGGATGTCCGGGGAAAAGTGCCTCCCCTCAGCCGCCAGGCTCTTTTTGGCCAGATCCAGAATTTCCCTGACCCTTCGCCATTCATTGAGGGACGATATCATGGGAAAGAGGATCCTGAGGTTGCCATGGGCCGACGCCCGGAGCATGGCCCGCAGCTGGGCGATAAAAATTGCCGGTTCGCGCAGGAAATAGCGTGTCGAACGCAGACCGAGGGCGGGATTGCGCTCCAGGTCAAGCCGCAGGCCGCTGGTCGACAGGTGCCCGACGAACTTGTCTCCGCCCACATCGAGGGTGCGGATGGTCACCGGCTGGGGGTCAAGGGCCGCCAGCAGTTGCCTGTATGTCCCGTACATGGCCTCTTCGCCGGGCCTGGAAGGGCCGTGAAAATAATCGAATTCACTGCGAAACAGCCCGACGCCCTCGGCCCCGAAACGAATCACCGCGTCCAGTTCGGCCACCATTTCGATGTTGGCGGCCAGCCGTATCCTGTATCCGTCCCGGGTCTCGGGGCTGAGATGAATATAGAAGGCAACTTCGTCCGAAAATTCCCGGTGCTGCCGCTGATATTCCCGGTACTGCCTCTGCCGGTCCAGGGTGGGATTGAGATGGACCTGCCCCTTGAAGCCGTCCAGAATCACCGTTTCACCGGTGATGCATTGCCGTGTTACATGCTCCAGACCGACCACCGCAGGTATGCCCAGCGACCGGGCAACTATGGCGGTATGGGAAGTGATGCCGCCCTTCTCGGTCATGAACCCCAGTATATTCCGGGAACGCATGCGCAGGGTATCTTCCGGCGAGAAATCATGGGCAACCAGAATGACCGGTTCATCGATGTCCGCCAGGGGATCACTGCCGGTCCCCGATAATATGCCGAAAACCCGGTCTGCCACGTATTTGACATCGGCGTACCTCGCCTTGATATACGGATCGGCTATGGCTTCGAACTTCTTCTTAATATTGCCCAGGGCCCTGGCCAGCGCCCATTCGGCATTTACCCCGTGCTCCCTGATCAGGTCAACCGTCCGCTCGACGATCATCCGGTCCTTGATCATAAGAATATGGCTGTCGATGATGGACAAGGCATCGGAGAGGTCTTCGGCGAACTGATCGCGCAGGCTGACCAGATCTTTCTCGGCCTTGTCCACGGCCCGCCGGAACCGCTCAACCTCCTGCGGGACGTGCTCGGCCGGCAGGTGGGCCCAACCGGTGCTCCGGGTGCGGCGCCGGAGCACGAGGGCTTTTCCCTCGACTATTCCCGGGGATGCGGCAATTCCGTGCATGGTCAGCGGTTCTCTGCCACCCTCCCTGCTCCAGCTGGCTCCCGTCCCGGAAAAATTCATACTTCCTTCCCGGCGGCAAACAGTTTCTCGACGGCCGCGAGGGCTTTGGCCGCTTTCCTGTCTTCGCCTTCAATTCTGATGGTTAACCGGGTCCCGTATGCAATGGCCATGCTCAACACCTCAAGGATGGAGGAACAGTCAGTGGCGGCGCCGTCGTGGATGATCCGCAGGACCACCCTCTTCCTGGCGGCAATCTGCGCAAGTGCCGCGGCAACTCGCCCATGGATGCCGTGCCGGTCGTGGACGACGACGTCTTTTTCCAGAACGGTCATTTCAAACGCCGGAACGGCTTCGCCGCCGCGGAGGCCTCTTTCCGGCCTGCCTGCTCCCGGTCTCCCTCGGAAGAGGCGCCGATTCGGACTGCCTGCAGAAACCGCTCTTCGCCCCCCATGGTAAAAATCTCCCTGCCGGTAAACTGCGGCTCCCGCAAGGTCCACACCGTTTCCCGGGGGGGGACGGTCAGCAGATGCATATGCACGTTCCACCACCTGTCCTTGCGCCCCGGATCAGGCTCAATTGCCTGGACCAGGGCATAAACGAGCAGGCGGGGATTGTCGGCCGCGATCAGGACCACATCGCCCGGAACAGTGGTCTCCTTGAAGGCGACGACTTTTCTCAGCTCATCCACGAGTTTCTGCAGCATGGCGGCTACATCCTTTCCTGCTCATCAACCAGCAGGGTTGCTTCGATCACGACTTCCTCCCGTCCGGAAAACAAACGGGCGCTCACGGCACTGTACATTTTCAACCCCTCAAGGATGGGCAGGACGACCTGGTCAATGACA
The DNA here is from genome assembly GCA_022837185.1 of Desulfobacteraceae bacterium. Classification (GTDB taxonomy): domain Bacteria; phylum Desulfobacterota; class Desulfobulbia; order Desulfobulbales; family Desulfobulbaceae; genus UBA10518. The sequence goes on along the minus strand of JALHJD010000260.1, from coordinate 1,464 downwards.
ACCCTGCTTTCGCTTCCCTGGCTCCGGCCGCTCATTGAAAGCAGGGTGCCGGACCAGGCGGCGAATCCCTTGACGGTTTCCATGAACTCGGCATTGCGGACAAAAACCGTCAGGTTGTTCGGCTCCGCCAGGCCGACATCCACCTTTCTGAACAGCGGGTCCCTGGTCAGGAGTTCGTGGCTGCCGCCAAGCACGGACTCGATCTGTTCGCGGCTGTCGGCGAAAACAAAAAACCGCCCATCCAGGGCAAAGGAAGGCTGAATCAGGCCTCCGGCAAGCTGGAGGGAGGAAACGCTCGTGCCGTTGACGGCAGAGGTCTGCACGGGCTGGCCCGCCAGGAGATCGTCCATCAGTTGGGCGACTTTGTCCGGGGCGGAGACCTCCAGACGAAAACACATTCGCGGAATGGGCAGGAGTCCCCCTCCCCGCAATCTGGCGACGTTGATGCTGGCCTGTCCGCTGAAGAGGGACAAAAAGGCGTCCAGGGAAATGTTGCCCCGGGCCAGCAGCCATTCCTCAAAACGGCCCAGCGGGCCATCCTGGTTGCGCAGACCGCCCCCTTCAAGGGCAAGGGAGATGGTATGGGGATCAAGCATATTTGTCCAGAAATAAGCCGACAGATCTGCCGGAACCTCCCCGACAACGGCATTGACGGCCGGAGGGGGGAGCCGCAGCCGGCTCCCTGCAGCCGGCAGGATTTCCGGGGCAAAACGGAGGACACCACCATAGTGCATTTTCCGTGTACCGGGAAACCCCGGACGGCGGTACAATGCCAGGCTGCCGAAAGGCACCGCGTATCCCGGCTGCACCGCGGGAAGCAATGGCGGCCGGTCCGTGCCGGCCTGGACCTCGGCCAGCCGCGGATCATGCTGTTTCTTGACATTCAGGTACAGAAACTGATCATCTCCGCCGTCGGGCAGCCGGCGCAGGGAGATGAATTCCGGATTCATGTCCAGCCCTCCCGTCCCCCCGGTCAGGCTGTTCATTGACATGTCAAGACAGGCCATGACCGCGTCGGGGGACAGCGCCGCGACAATATAGCCGTCGCTGACCGCCAGGGAAACCGTCACCTCCTCACTCAGGGCAAATGACCGTATTTCCTTGCCCAGATGGGTTCGGGACATGGAGCGGTATTCCCGCACAAACGGCGCGGACAGGATATTGAGCACGGCCGCCCGGTGGCGCGGCAGGGCAATGAGGACCAGGGAGTCAAGAAGGTCCGGGCCGGCTTGGGCATCCGCAACCTTCGCCCGCGGCGGCAGAAGGGCGACGACGAGCCGGCGGCCGAACAATTCGCGGACCTCGGCACTGTTGGCAGCCGCCCTGATCCTCTCCAGGCGGAGGGTAAAATCGGCGATATCGTCTGCGGAACTGCCGAGCGCGGCCAGCACATCAGGCCACCTGACCGAATCAATCTGCCGGCCGAGACGGGAGCCGGAGAAGTTCCGGAACTGTTCCGGGGGG
>JALHJD010000259.1:3149-6852 GCA_022837185.1 Desulfobacteraceae bacterium | reverse complement strand
AGAGTGGACGATTCCGTTGTCCGCATCATCGGCGGCACCCCCCGTTTTCTGCGGCGCTCCCGCGGCTATGCCCCGGCCCCGGTCAGGCTGGCCGCCGCCGTCCCCCCCCTGCTGGCGGCAGGCGCCGAACTGAAAAACTGCTTCTGCCTCGCCCGGGGCCGGGACGCCTTCATGAGCCAGCACATCGGCGATCTGAACAACGTTGCCACCCTTGATTTTTTCGTCCAGACCCTGGACCGGCTCCGTGACCTGCTGGACATCGACCCCGGCCTGGTGGTCGCCGACCTCCATCCGGACTACCTCAGCAGCAGGTTCGCCGAACAACTGGGCCTGCCCCTGCTCCGCGTTCAGCATCACTTTGCCCATGCCGCCTCGGTCATGGCGGAGCACGGCCTGACGGAATCGCTGGCCGTCATCCTGGATGGCACGGGCTACGGCCCCGACCGGACCGTGTGGGGCGGGGAAGTCCTCCATTGCACCCAGAAGGAATTCCGCCGGCTCGGCCGCCTGTCTCCCCTGCCCATGCCGGGAGGAGACATGGCCGCCCGCCAGCCTTGGCGCATGGCCCTGGCGGCCCTGCACGGCGCCGGCATCGATGCGCCGGAGGCGGAGATCAACCTGGCCGGCACCGCGCCGGAAAAAAGACAATTCATCCGCGAGATGATCGCCCGGGACGTCAACTGTCCTGCCACCTCAAGCTGCGGCAGGCTGTTCGATGCCGTCAGCTCCCTGCTCGGCATCTGCCAGGTCAACACCTACGAAGGCCAGGCGGCCATGGAGCTTGAAGCGGCGGCCAGGGCCGCGGGCCGGCAGACCCCGCTCCGGTCCCCGTTCATCCGGGAGCTCGGCGACCGCCCCCTGTTCGCCGCCCGGGACGGACTCCTTGAATTGTCCGCCGGAGACTGCATACGCTCCATCGTTGACAAGATCACCGCCGGCCGGCTGCCGGTCCCCGATATCGCCCTCTATTTTCATCTATACCTTGTCTCCGGCTTTGGGAATATGATACATTATCTCCACCAGCAGACAGGCATCGATACCGTTGTGCTCAGCGGCGGCAGTGTTCAGAACCGGATTCTTGCCGAAGGGTTTATCGACTTCTTTGCTCCAACCCAACTCAAACTCTACACCAACGTCCAGGTGCCGGCCAATGACGGCGGGCTGGCCCTTGGACAGGCGCTCATAGGAGGCTTTCATGTGTCTGGCGATCCCCATGCGGGTTAAGGAAATTCACGGTCAGGCGGACGATCCCGCATCCTTTCCGGTGGCCATGGTCGATGAAAACGGGGTGCGGAAGTCCGTCCGGCTCGACATTGTCGACCGCTGGCCCGAAGTGGGGGACTATCTCATCGTCCATGCCGGCTTTGCCATCCATACGCTGGATGCCGAGGAAGCGGAAACCAACCTGAAACTGATGCGGGAAATGGCCGACCATGTTGCCGGACAATCTTTCTGACCCGTTCCGCGACGGGGAGCTTTCGGCCCGACTGGCGGAGGGCATTCGTGCCGCGGTCCAACGGCCCCTCAGGCTGATGGAGGTCTGCGGCACCCATACCATGGCGATATTCCGGCACGGGATCCGCACCCTGCTTCCCGACGCCGTGGAACTTATTTCCGGACCCGGCTGCCCGGTCTGCGTAACCAGTGCCGGCGATATCGACCAGATCATCGAGCTGGCTTCCATGCCCGGGGTGATCCTGACCACCTTCGGCGATCTGCTGCGCGTGCCTGGCAGCAGCGGCAGAAACCTGGCCGAGGCACGGGCCGGCGGGGCCGAGGTGGAAATCGTCTACTCGCCGGCCGATGCCCTGAACAGAGCCCGCAACACCGACCGGACCGTCGTCTTCCCCGCCATCGGCTTCGAAACGACCATCCCGGTCATCGCCGCCACCGTCCTTGAAGCCAGGACGGAGGGGATCAACAATTTCTTCCTGCTGGTTTCGCACAAGGTCGTGCCGCCCGCCCTCGAGGTGCTGCTGGCCGACCCGGAACTCGCGGTCGACGGCCTCCTGTGCCCGGGACACGTCAGCGCCATCATCGGCGCCCGGGCCTACGAGCCCCTGGCCGAACGATACGGGATGCCCTGCGTCGTTGCCGGATTCGAACCCCTTGACATTTTGTCCGCCATCCTGCTGCTGGTCCGCCAGATCAGGGCGGGAAAAGGGGAGGTGGAGAACGCCTACGGCCGGGTGGTCGGGGAGGACGGCAACCTCAGGGCCCGACAGATGATCGAGCGCGTTTTCGAGCCGTGCGACGCCCGCTGGCGGGGCCTGGGAGAAATTCCCGGCAGCGGCCTGGCCCTGCGCCCTGAATTCCGGGAACACGATGCCCGTGCCTTTTTCGGCCTCGTCCCGCGGTCGGTCCCGGAGCCCAAAGGCTGCCGCTGCGGGGAGATCCTCACCGGCAAAGTCAACCCCCGTCAGTGCCCCCTGTTCAACACCCGCTGCACCCCTACCCACCCGGTCGGCCCCTGCATGGTCTCCAGCGAGGGCACCTGCGCCGCCTACAGCAGATACGGTGTCCGATGACGAATAAACGCATCCTCCTTGATCATGGCAGCGGCGGCGCGGCCAGCCGGGAGCTGATCGAATCGATCTTTCTCCCCCGGCTCGACAATCCGGCCCTGGCGAAATTCGAAGACAGCGCGATCCTGGATCTTTCCTCGACCCGCCTGGCCTTTACCACCGACGGCTACGTGGTCGATCCCATCTTCTTCCCAGGCGGCGACATCGGCAAACTCGCCGTGCACGGCACCATTAACGACCTGGCCATGCAGGGTGCCGTACCGCTGGGTCTCAGCCTGGCCCTCATCCTGGAGGAGGGATTTCCCATGGCCGACCTCGTACGGCTGGCCGATTCCATCGCCCAGGCCTCCAGGGAGAGCGGCGTCCCGGTCGTCACCGGCGACACCAAGGTCGTACCCCGGGGCAAGGCCGACAGGATTTTCATCACCACCTCCGGCGTCGGCGCCGTGCCCGAGGGCATCGTACTGGGATCGAACATGGCCCGGCCCGGGGATGCGGTGCTCCTCTCCGGGTTCATGGCCGATCACGGGATCACCATCATGGCGGCCCGCTCCGGTTTGGCCATCCAGAGTTCCATCGAGAGCGACACGGCCCCTCTGCACGGCCTGGTCGCCGCCCTGCTGCAGGAGGCCGGGAGCGCCATCCGCTGTTTCCGGGATCCGACCCGGGGGGGAGTGGCCACCGTCCTTGCCGAGATCGCTGAAAAATCCGGGGTCAGGATCGAACTGGACGAGAAGGCCTTGCCCGTCCGCCCCGGCGTGGCGACGGCCTGTGAGCTGCTTGGCCTGGATCCGCTCTACCTGGCCAACGAGGGCAAATGCATTGTTATTGCCGATCCGGGCAGCGCGGACAGCCTGCTGTCCCGGATGCGCGGCACCCCTGCCGGCCGCGACGGGGTCAGGATCGGCCGGGTTGTCCGTGATGATGCTCACCCCGGCACCGGCAAGGTCATACTGAAAACCGCCATCGGCGGCCGCCGGATCATCGGCCCCCTGAGCGGCGAACCGCTGCCGCGAATATGCTGAACCCCTCCGGGGGCGGACTGCTCCCTGCGCGCCTGAGGAAAACCCGCTCCGCCGCCGTCCCCTTTTTCCCCCGCCGCAAAATCCCCGGAAAGGTCCGACTCCCGGCCCTTTTGGCCCACCCGCCGGCCCCCGGAACTGCTGTCAAAAAAACGC
>JALHJD010000259.1:0-3079 GCA_022837185.1 Desulfobacteraceae bacterium | reverse complement strand
GGAACAAACAAAAACAATACAAAAAATACAAAAAACTATTTGACTCCAGCAGGCCTTTTCCAATATCATACACAAGACAGTAAGAGTTCTTATTTTACGTTGAGACTGAGATCCTCTTTTCTGATCTTCCACAGACCGTAGAGAACCACCGCATGACCTGTCACGCGGAGAACTGATCTGATCATTCATCCATTCCCAGCGCCGCATCCAAAGCCGATCGGATGCAGCGGGACGAACGGGGAAAAAGAGAACATGCACGGAAAAGTGAACTAAACTCGACCGGTCCCATCTGACACAAAAAGACATCGTGCTGTCCGATATGCAGTCGGCCGGCATGAAAACTGAGAAGCGCCCGCCCCATGCGGGCGGAATGACAGTCAACCCCAACCCTTTTTTACGGGACAAAGGAGGGAAGCATGTCACGACAAGTTGTTGGCAAGGAAATCGATGTAAAGGTCAACCGCCGGACCTTTATCAAGGGGTGTACCATGGCGGCGGCGGCCATGGGTCTGTCCGAGGCCATGGTGCCGAGAATGGTAGAGGCCGCGGCCTCGGATCAGCGGCCCCCGGTCGTCTGGCTGCACTTCCAGGAATGCACCGGCTGCACCGAAACCCTGCTCCGGGCAACCCACCCGGATGTCGCCCGGCTGATCCTGGACATCATCTCCGTGGACTACCTGGAAACGATCATGGCCGCGGCAGGGCATCAGGCGGAAGAATTGCTCCAGGAGACCATCAACAAGTACAACGGCAAGTTCATCTGCGTGGTCGAGGGGGCGATCCCCACCAAGGACGGCGGCATCTACTGCATGATCGGCGGCCGGACGGCCATGGATATCCTGGCCGACGTCTCATCCAAGGCGGCAGCAGTCATCGCCATCGGCGCCTGCGCCACCTTCGGCGGCATCCAGAAGGCCAAGCCCAACCCCACCGGGGCCGTCGGGGTCATGGACCTGGTCAAGGACAAGCCGGTTGTCAATATTTCCGGCTGCCCGCCGAATCCCATCAGCTTCCTGGGCACGGTCCTCCACTTCCTGACCTTCAACAGGCTGCCGAGGACCGACCAGCTTGGACGGCCGCTGTTTGCCTACGGCCGCAAGATTCACGACCAGTGCGAACGCCGCGCCCACTTTGACGAGGGCCGTTTTGCCGAGCAGTTCGGCGATGAAGGCCACAAGCAGGGATACTGTCTGTACAAGGTCGGCTGCAAGGGGCCGGGGACCTTTGCCAACTGCCCCGCGGTCCGCTTCAACGACGTCGGGGTCTGGCCCGTCGGCGTGGGTCACGGATGCATCGGCTGCACCGAGCCGGATTTCTGGGACACCATGACGCCGTTCTACGAGCGGCTGCCCGGCATTGATCTTCCCTTTGCCGGCGGGGCCGTTGCCGGAGCCCATTCGGCCGGCCTGAAGATCCTCGGCGTCACCGCCGCGGCCGTCGGCATCCATGCCGCCGTCGGCATCGGCAAGAAGATAATCGGCAAGGGCAACAAGGAACAGGATTAACCTGAGGGAGGAATAAAAGCATGGCACAGCGAATTGTGGTTGATCCTGTCACCAGGATCGAAGGCCATCTGAGAATAGACGCGGAAGTTGACAACGGATTTGTCACCAAGGCATGGTCCTCCGGCCAGATGTGGCGGGGCATCGAGGTTATCCTCAAGGGCCGCGACCCCCGGGACGCCTGGCTGTTCACCCAGCGGATCTGCGGGGTCTGCACCACGGTGCACGCCCTGGCCTCGGTCCGGTGCGTGGAGAACGCCCTGGGCATGGAAATTCCGATCAATGCCCAGTATGTCCGCAACCTCGTGCAGTCGATCCACTGCCTGCACGATCATATCGTCCATTTTTACGTTCTTTCGGCCCTGGACTGGGTCGACGTGGTGTCAGCCCTGTCGGCGGACATCGGCAAGACCGTGCAACTGGCGGAGAGCCTGTCCAACTGGCCCGGCAACAGCGCCAACCGCTTCAGGGCGGTCAAGGCCAAGGTCCAGGCCATCGTTGACAGCGGCCAGCTCGGCCCCTTCGCCAATGCCTACTGGGGCCACTCGGCCATGGCCCTGCCCCCCGAGGCCAACCTGATGGCGGTTTCCCATTATCTTGAGGCCCTGGACTATCAGCGCAAGGCCACCATGGCCCTGGGCATTATTTCCGGCAAGAACCCGCATATCCAGAACCTGTCCGTGGGGGGCGTCACCGCGGCCATCAACCCCGACAACGAGAACACCCTGAACATGGAGCGGCTCTACTGGGTCAAGCAGCTGGTGGAAGAAGTGAAGGGCTTCATCCACCAGGTATACCTGCCCGACGTCATCGCCGTCGCCGCCCTGTACAAGGACTGGCTTCCCTATGGCGCGGGCGTGACCAACTACCTGGCCGTGCCCGACATGGTCCTCGACACCAAGTCCACCTCCTTCGACATGCCCGGCGGCACGATAATGGGCGGCGACCTCTCAACGGTCAAGCCCTTTACCAGCTTCAACGACCCCTATTTCAAGGACAACGTGGCCGAGTGCATTGCCCGGTCCTGGTATCAGGGCGACTGGACCCGCCATCCTTACGAAGAAGACACGGTGCCCAACTACACGGAGTTCCAGGATGAGGGCAGATACACCTGGGTGAAAGCTCCCCGATTCCAGGGCGAACCCATGCAGGTCGGCCCCCTGGCCCAGGTCATGGTCGGCTATGCCCAGGGGCACGAGCTGACCAAAAAATACGTGGACTATGCCCTGTCGCAGATTTCGACCATCGCCGGCGTCCAGGTCGGGCCGGAAGTCCTCCATTCGACCATCGGCCGGCACGGCGCCCGGGCCATCCGCTCCGCGATGATGGCCGACCTGGCCCTGAAACACTGGCAGCTGCTGGTGGACAACATCGGCAAGGGCGACCTGGAAATTTTCAACAAGCCTGTTTTCCCCAAGGGCGAGATCCAGGGATTCGGATTCCATGAAGCGCCGCGCGGCACCCTGTTCCATCATTATTGGGCGAAAGAGAACGGCCAGCTTGAACGGGTAAACCTGATCGTTGCCACCGGTCACAACAACTGGGCGATGACCGAAGCTGTTGACAGCGTCGCCAAA
>JALHJD010000258.1 GCA_022837185.1 Desulfobacteraceae bacterium | reverse complement strand
CGCACGGACCATTTGCCGTAGACATCGCTGTCCAGGAAACGGTACCCGGCCGTCAGATCGGCGACCACGAAGCTGTCAAGCTTGACAACGGGCACGGGATAGACCATTGACTGCCAGTCCTGCACCGACTGCGACCCGTTGTACGCTGCGTTGAACCGGCAGAACCAGCGGGCTCCGTCGGCCAGCACCACTCCGGCCGAATACGTGGTGGTGCTGGTATACAGCAGGTCCTCCCCGGTCTCGTCGTCCTCGTACCTGGTCAGGACCGTCAGGTTCAGATAGGGCCGCAGCTCCCAGGCCAGGTTCAACGGCGCCCCGAGGTCATAGGACGTTTCGGCCTCGACCCCGTTAATGGTGGCGCTGCCCTGGTTGACCCAGGAGCTTGACCCGTCCTCGAGGATGAAGTTGGTGATCTTGTCGTCAAAATCGGTGGCAAAGACCGTCAGGTACGCAGCCAGTCCTCCCTGGACAAAATCCAGCCCCCCTTCAAAGGTCTCCGATTTTTCCGGCTTGAGTTCGGGATTGCCCACCGTGCGGATCCCCCAGTGAAAATAATCGGCCGCCAGCTGGTCCGCCGCGGGCATGACGAATCCCTCGGCGTACCTGGCCCGCAGCTTGAGCGAATCGGTCAGCATCCAGGCCAGGCCGACGGTCGGGGTCAGGTTGTTCTCGCTTTCGTCCCTGCCCAGCGGCTGGACGACCTCGACGTCGTACCAGTCATAGCGGAGCCCCGCCGTCACCACCAGCCGGTTGTCGAAGACGGTTCCCTTGCCGAGGAGGAATACCGCGGGATTGGCATATTCCGTTTTTTGCGGCACCCAGGTGTTTTCGACCTCGTACCTGACCCAGTCAAACCCTCCGGTCAGGGTCGTTTTTCCCCATCTGCCGCTGATCTGGGCCTGGGCGCCCTGCTGATCCGTATCGTTGCGGTCCGTGGCCCCGGTATCCCACCCGTCCGGATTGGAAGCGGCCGGGTAGGTCCAGCTGTTTTCATCCTTGCCGAAAAAATAGCGGGCCGTCCACTGATACTTTTTTGCCGCGTCACTGCCGTCATAGCGGAAATCAAGGGAATAGTTGTCCTTGTCGGTGGTGTCGTCCGTGTCCGGCAGATCAATATACCCCGGATTGCCGTCATCTTCGACCCTGAAGCCGGTCAAGACAACCCCCAGACGGTTGCTGTCCGCGAACGAATATCCGGTGTTGAGGCTGATGCCGCTCCTGACGTCGTAGCCGGTGTTCGGGTAGGTCCGCCCCGCCCCGGTCTCGTAATCGCCGAGGGTCTGAACCGTTGCCGCGCCGGCGAAATCAAAGCCGCCGCCCAGGCCCGTTGCGCCGACCGAACCCTCATACTCGTCGAAACTGCCCGCCCCACCTTCCACGAACATTGCATTTTCACGGCCCTGGCGGGTTATGATGTTGACAACCCCGCCCACCCCGCCGGAACCGTACTGCACCGCTCCGGGGCCGCGGATAATTTCGATCCGTTCGACGTTGCGGGTAAAGATCTTGGCGAGGTTGCCGGTCCCGGCCCGCCGGCCGTCCAGCAGGATCAGAACATGGCCCTGCAGGTCGTTGCCGTGGGTCTCGGTCCTGAACCCGCGCAGGGCAATCGCCGTCAGCGAGCCGGGATACTTCTGCAGGTGGCCCAGTCCCAGCTCGGCAAACAGGTCCCCCACATTGCGGGCCGCCGCCCGTTCAAGATCCTCACGGCTGATCACCGTAATGTTGGCGGTGACATCCTTCCTGGCCTCCTCGATCCGGCCGGCGGTCACAACCACTTCGTCCAGCACCCTGATCTCCGCCGCATGGACCGTCACTCCGGCTGCGGCCGCCAGGGTCACCAGGGTTGTCATCCGGCATGTTCTGCGTACCATTTTTTCCTCCTTACGCACATCAGTTGGCGGTCCGGAAAGAAAAAACCCCGGACCGATGAATATCGATCCGGGGTCCCTGATTTTCCCGCAGATGCATGTGGCCGAGCTCTGTTCCACGAAGCTGTGCCGATTTGATTTCAGGCAGGTCTTCTGACTTTCCCCGCCTTCCGACGACCTTCCCATCCTGTCCGGACAGTGGCTTCCATGGTCGAAAGGCTCCCTTTCCCGGGGGAAAGGAGGAGATCACAGCGGCGGGCCCGTCCCCGATTCACACGGGGTTCCCTTTTCATCCGCGGAGCGGAACCTGAAGTATGTATTCTGTCTCTATCCGAAAAGCCTCCCGGCGTCAATCCCTTTTGATGCGGATGGAGCAGTCTTTCTTTCCTTTGCTACAGGGCCCTGTTGGCATGCATGTGGAGGACAAGGTCCAGCATGCGGTTGGAATAGCCCCATTCATTGTCGTACCAGGCCATCACCTTGATCGCGGTGCCGGCCACCCTGGTACAGAGCCCGTCGACAATGGCCGAGTGCGGGTCTCCCTGGAAGTCCCTGGACACCAGCGGTTCCTCGGTATAGCGGAGATAGCGGCTGGCGGCATCGCTCAGGGCCGCGTTCACCTCCGGCACCGTGGTTTCCTTTTCCACTTCCATGACCGCGTCCACCAGGGAAACATTGGGGGTCGGCACCCTGACCGCCAGGCCGTCGAACTTGTTTTTGAGCTCCGGAATGACCAGGGCCACCGCCGACGCGGCCCCGGTCTTGGTCGGGATCATGGACATGGCCGCCGCCCTGGCCCTTCGCAGGTCATTGTGGGGAAAATCGAGCAGCCGCTGATCGCCGGTATAGGCATGGACCGTGGTCATCAGGCCGTACTTGATGCCGAACCTGTTGAGGATGACCTGGGCGACCGGGGCCAGGCAGTTGGTGGTGCAGGAGGCATTGGAGACGACGTGGTGGGCGGTGGGATCATACTCGTCCTCATTGACCCCCATGACTATGGTCTTGACATCGCCCTTGGCCGGCGCGGAGATGATGACCTTGGCCGCTCCGGCGTCGATATGGGGTTTGGCCGTATCATTGTCGCGGAAAATACCGGTGCATTCCAGTACGTATTCGGCGCCCAGCGCTCCCCACGGAATTTCCGCCGGCTGCCGGTGGCTGCTGACCGGGACCTCCCTGCCGTCGACGACGACGCAGTTGTCGCCGGCCTGGATCTCGCTGGCAAAGGTCCCCATGATCGAATCGTACTTGAGCAGATGGGCGATGGTTTTCACGTCCGTCAGGTCGTTGATGCCGACCACTTCGATGTCCCGGAATGCCGGATCCTGTCCCAGAGCCCGAAAAATGTTCCTGCCGATGCGGCCGAAGCCGTTGATGCCGATGCGTATGCTCATATGCACTCCCTTTATCTATTGATGGCGCCCGTGCGGCAAGGTTCGTTACCGGAAGCCGCCGGTCAGCCGTTCATTGCAGCGGAACTGAGCAGGTCCCTGTTCTCCCTGACCACGGCCTGCAACTGCACCATTCTGGTAATCGCCTCGTCGCAGGTCGGGTTCACCCCGAGGGCCCGCTGATACATCTTCAACGCCTGAATGTACCACTGGCCGCTGAGATAACTCCAGCCGGCCAGGCAGAAGCCTTCGGCCGCGTCTCCTGCGTACATGTCGGCAAATATCGTGCTCAGCTCCTCGCCCCAGAGCAGCCGCACCGTCTCCTCCCTCTCGATGAGCAGGCGGACCACCAGGCTGTTGCCGGCAAAATCCGCCATCATCAGCCGTAATATATAGCCGGCATGAATGAAGAGAAAGGCTATCTGTTCCATCTGCCTGACCGCGTCGGCGGCG
>JALHJD010000257.1 GCA_022837185.1 Desulfobacteraceae bacterium | reverse complement strand
CCCCGTCTCCCCGGAATTCGCCGCCGGCTGGCAATAACCGGCGATTTCAGCGGCACCGACCTCTACTCCCCAATATACGATGCGGAACTCGCCGTTGCCGTGATGCATTTTCAGAAGCGGCACAACCTGGAAATTGACGGCATCATCGGCCGCAACACCCTGGCGGCGATGAACGTGCCGGTGGAGGAGCGGATCAGCCAGATCCTCATCAACATGGAACGGTGGCGCTGGCAGCCGCACCGCCTGGACGACAGGAGGGTGTACGTCAATATTGCCGGGTTCTACCTGCACGCCATGAACAGGGAAGAAATCGAGCTGGCCATGCCGGTCATTGTCGGCGAAGTCTACCACAAAACCCCGGTGTTCAGCGACCGCATCAGGTATATTGAATTCAATCCCTACTGGAATATTCCCGATTCCATCGCCCGGAACGAAATTCTCCCCGAACTCATCAAAAACCCGGCCTATCTGCAGGAAAACAATATACGCATCTTCGAAGGCTGGGCGGAAAACGCCCCCGAGCTTGACGGCTCCTTCATCAACTGGGAGGAAATCGGCAGGCACATCAACCGCTACCGCTTCCGGCAGGATCCTGGTCCGGACAACTCCCTGGGCAGGGTGAAATTCGTCTTCCCGAACCGGTACAGCGTCTTTCTGCACGACACCCCCCGCCGCGAACTGTTCAAGCATGACAACCGCGCCTTCAGCCACGGCTGCATACGAGTAAGCGAGCCCCTCGCCTTTGCCGGCTACCTCCTTGCCCAGGACGACAGCAGTTGGGACATGGAGCGAATCAACAAAATTCTGGATGAAGAAAAGCGGACCATCGTCGTCCTGAAAAATCCGATACCGATCCATATCCTCTACAGGACGGTCATCGTCGACCCGGAAACCAGCACCATTTCCTTCTTCACGGACGTATACGGCAGGGACGAACTCCTCCGCCAGGCCCTGTATCCGGAAGGAAGCACGGAAATCTGCCAGTATCCCCCGCTCGCCCCCCGATAGGGCGGAGTTTTGCCTCCGGTCCCCCTTTTTTTCGCACCAACAATTATCCGGACAGATGAGCTGCCGCCAGGGCGGAACCCGGGAGGAGGATATTCCCGCCCGTTGCCGACCCGCGGCGGGGAGATTGGATCCGGCAAAAGAGAAGGCGTTCCCCGGATTGATATTTGGATTACTCGTCAGTAAGCCGCCTGCCGAGAAAATATCGACCCGAAGGAACGCCGGAAGAAAGAGAACTGTCTCACTTGTAACAGACACCCGGCTTTTTTGGAATTAGACAAGTTGTCGCACATCATGGCTCGTGTCCGGGTAAAAATCTTTTCTTCCCTCTAACCTGCTGTTATCATGAGCTTATTAAGAACTCCCCTTCTGTCCGTCCCCTGCCAGGTGCGACAATTTGCCGCACCCTGCATGAAAAAAAACCGGCCCGGCAGCCGGCACAATGTCTGCCCGCGGGTCTGGATGTCTGCCGCCGCGTCAAGGATATGGTCATGAAACTGGCAAATCCGCCGGTCGTGTGATATTGTACTATGCAAAATCGGCCGGCCGTCGGTTCCGGTCGTTGGCGAAGAGATTTAGCAGGGCGGGAGAGAGGCTTGTTTGGACAAAAAACAAAGCAGATATTCATCGGCAGCCTCAGCAGGGACGCACCCGACGCCAACCTGCCGCTGACCTGGCTGTTGATGCTGCGGTGGGGAGCGCTGATCTGCCAGACGCTGCTGGTTCTTGCCGTTTATATCCTGTTCGGCACTCTCCCTCCCCTGCCTATAATCATCCTGATCATTCTGTTCGGGGCCGGCATCAATCTGGACTTCCACTTCGGGTTCCAGAAAAAACACAAAACCGTCCCGAGCGACGTCTTCGCCGTGGTCATGTTCCTGGACCTCATCCTGCTGACCGCCCTGATCTACTATACCGGCGGGCCCATGAACCCGTTCACCTTTCTCTACCTCATCCATATTTCCCTGGCCGCCATTCTCATGCGCCCCTTTTGGGCATGGGGCCTGGCCGTGTTCACCGTTTCGCTGTATGCCATGCTCTTTTTTCTTCCTGATCCCACAGGCGCCATGGGCCACCATAACCATGGAGCCATGTCGTCCGGCATGCCCATGCCCACTGATTCGCTGTCCGAACCCCTTGTACAGCCCGACCTGGCCCTCCACCTGCAGGGGATGTGGCTGGCCTTTGTCGTCACTGTTTTTTTTGTCGTCTTTTTCGTCAACAAGATACAGCAGGACCTCGAGGCGCACCAGCAGACACTGGCTGAACTGCAGATGGAAAAAAACCGGAGCGAAAAACTGGCTTCGCTGGCCACCCTGGCCGCCGGAGCGGCGCATGAATTTTCCACGCCCCTGTCCACCATAGCAGTGGCCGCCGGTGAGATGCTTTCCACTCTCAATATGCAGGAGCAATGCGACCCCGACCTGATTGCCGACACCAGACTGATCAGGAACCAGGTGGAACGATGCCGGGAAATTCTGTACCAGATGTCCGCCGACGCCGGTGAACATCTGGGGGAATCCCTCCGCATCTTCACCATCAAGGAATTATGCAACGAGGTCCTGCTCTGGTTCCCCGACCACGTGCGCACCAGGATCAGGCTCGAGTGCGCCATCAAGGAGCTTTCCATCCGGATGCCGTTTCGCACCTTGAAGCGCATCATCCGCGGCCTGATAAAAAACGCCATTGACGCCTCTGGTGAAGACGCGCCGGTCTGGGTTTCCTGCCGCAAAGACGACAAGTACCTGTATATCGAGGTGCGCGACCAGGGACAGGGGATGGACGCTGAAACCATGAAAAAGGCGATAGAACCTTTTTTCACCACCAAGGAGCCCGGCAAGGGGCTGGGCCTGGGGCTGTTTCTCACCGAATCGGCGGCGGAGCGCCTCGGCGGTTCATTCCAGCTCGCCTCGATCCCCGGCAAGGGAACCACCGCGGTCATCAGTTTTTCGCTGTCTCAGATTCAATACGGTTGATTTTTATGATATAATCTGTCCAAGGAATGATGGAAAAGTTCAAGAACAGGTGTGAATCATGACGACATCAATACTGCTGGTCGATGACGAAACCCTCTTTCGCGAGCGACTGGGCCGGGCTTTTGAAAAACGGGAATACATCGTGTTCCTGGCCGCCAACTATGATGAGGCCATGGATATTATCCGGCGGGAGAAACCGGGAATGGCGGTGGTGGACATGCGGATGCCCGGCAAATCGGGACTGGAGCTGATCAAGGACGGGCTGGCCCTATGCCCGGCGATGCAGGTGGTGGTCCTGACCGGGTACGGCAGCATCGCCACGGCGACGGAAGCGGTGCGGCTGGGTGCAATATCCTATCTGCCCAAGCCGGCCGACGTTGACGATATCCTCAGCGCCTTTGTCCACAGCTCGGAAAGGGATATCCCGGCAAGGGAGGAAGAATTTCAGGCCCCGTCCCTGGCCAGGCTGGAGTGGGAGCACATCAACCGGGTGCTGTATGACTGCAGGGGCAACATCTCGGCCGCGGCCAAGAGGCTCGGGCTGCATCGCCGGACCCTGCAGCGCAAACTGAACAAGTTTCCGCCGGACAATTAAATCATCCTTGGCCTGAAACCGCGAAAGCGCTCCGGGGCGAGGCATGGAGCCGGCCAGAACCCATCCGCCCGGCGGCCCGCCCGCGCGGCATCCCACCCATCCGCAGCAGCCTCATCCTTCCCCGCCCACTATCAGGTACCGGACATAATGGTACGAGGACAG
>JALHJD010000256.1 GCA_022837185.1 Desulfobacteraceae bacterium | reverse complement strand
CCCGCAGACTGCTCGCCTTGAGGTAGTTCTTGCCCATGCCGGGCACATTGTATACGGCCTCGTCGGTTCTGGACAGGCCCGGCAGCAGCCGCGACTCCTCCCTTTGTTCCTGCAGGAGCCTGGCGATGGGAACCCGATAGGTTTCGGTCTCGTCTTTGCCCTTGGCGTTGAAGGTATAATAGGGATCGATCCCGACCTGGGTCAGCAGACGCCGCAGATACGCCGCTTCGAAGCGCCGCGAGACAAAAAAGGTATACACCAGCTGATTGTACACCGGAATGCCCCGGGTCCTGAGCCGTTCCACGGCGGCGGCCAGGTCGGGATTCACCTCGTAGGAATGCTGAACATGGGTAACAATCGACACCTGCCTCTTTGCCGGCTCCCTGTATTTCGCCAGGATGGAGACCAGTTCGTCGGTGAAGCGCATGGGCAGCGTCACCGGGGTTCTGGTGCCGATCCTGATCCGCTCCACCGACGGTATGGCCGCCACCAGGCCCAGGATCCTGTCCAGTTTCCGGTCGCCCATGGCCAGGGGGTCACCGCCGGTGATCAGTACCTCATGGATCGCCGGATGGTCACGAATCCAATCGACCGCCCTCTGAATCGCCTCGTCCGTGGCCATGGCCCCGGGCTGCATGGCGTCGTCAATTTCCCAGTTGCGCTGGCAATAGACGCAGATCTGGGGACAGGTGTTGAACGGCTTGAAAATGCAGATCGAGGGGTACCGCCTTGTGACCAGGTCAACCGGGGAGGTCTCGGACTCCAGCATGAAATCCATGCACGCGCCCCTCTCTTTTGCCTCCAGCGTTTTCTGGACATAACTGCCCGGAGGGATCACCTGGGCCCGGATTGCCCGGTCGCGCTCCCGGGTCGAATCGTCATCCATCAGCGAAAGATAGAACGGCGTAATGCCGAACGGCAGCCTGTGCCTGCGGGCGTCGGCGATGGCCTGCTTTTCTTCTTTCGACAGGGTGAGCATTCTGCCGATCTTCCCGGCATCGCGCAGGATATTGCCAACCTGCCATTTCCAGTCCGACCAGTTTTCCTCCGTTCCCCCCAGTACTTCCAGGATCCGCTCCCGCCTTTCGGCCCGGCGGCGCACACTTTCCGGTGACAGCCCCGACATGCTCTTATCCAGCCGCTGCCTCACCTCGGCATACAGCTGATCCAGCTGCCGGGACCTCTCCCGGGCCGCCTCCCTGTCCTTGAGGGGGCTCGGCACCAGATGGTGCTCATAGAAGGCCTTGCCCGGGCCCCGCCCCTGCAGGCCGAGGAAAAGATAGATCAGGTCGGCGTAAAAAGCCGGGGCAAGGTCCGGCCGGGGAACACCGCGGGCAATATCCATGATGGCCCGGGCCACGGAAAACTTCGCCTTGTCCTCGCTGCGCCTGGTCATCATCCGGACGAGAACCTTGGCGCAGTCGCGAACGCGCATGATCGAGCCGGCGCTGAAGGCATCGTATTCATCAAAGGTCTCGAACATCATGTCGTGCGCCAGACGGGCGAGATTTGACCGCAGCTCGTCGACCGATTTGGCCTGACGGGCGATGGTGCAGATTTCCGGCAGTTTTGATCTGAAATAATCGGGGTTGAACTTGGCGGGATCCATCATAATGCACTTTCTTCAAATAGGTATTGCGCCGCCATGAGGTGCGGCAATGAACCACAATGTCGCCGATGCAGTCGGCTTTTCTTTTCCTGTCACAATGTGGGAGGATACAAACGGAGAACAAACCATGCCGGTTTGAACAGACCGACATACAGTTAACCATGGATAACCCACCGCGTCAATACCTGCAGCTCCGTGGAATGGCCGTACGACGACGGGCCAAATTGGAAATGCCCGAGGATTCAGAGCATGTGCCAGGAGGGGAAACAGTGCTCTGAACCGCCCACCCCTGCCGCCGTTTCCGCAGTTTCCCCGCGCCGCGTGATTCATTTCCCGCTACGGCAGCGGCGAGCGGCTTTTCTTTGCTGTCCGGGCTTGACCCGGCCGCGCAGTCAGCCAGCTTCTTGTTACCAAACGGTAACGTCCGGGGCCGGATTGTTCCCATCAGGTAACACCCGCTGTTCTTCAACAGGGCTAATATCTTGTTTTCACAAACATTGCATACTGGCACATGTCTTGCTTCGGCAGGATTGGCGACCCCATGGACGGCTCCCCGCAGGAAGGGGACGGATCGGTTCACCCCCCTGTCCCTGCCGGAAACCATACCGATTCGTTACCATACGGTAGCAAAAAAATTGTTTCCCGGGAAAATCGAGGATATAATAGGAAAACGGCAGTTGAGCGTGAACCCTGTGCTTCGCGCCGCCGCTCCACGGCGCGAATGCCGAATTGCCCTGGCGAGGCGGTGAGAATACCCCGTGAATCTGACCATCAAGTTCATTGTTGCCATCAGCGCCGTCATCCTGCTGTCCTACGGTTTTCTGCTGTACCAGACCTCGCATCTGCAGAATGAACTGGTCATGGAACAGGCCCGGCAGCAGACCCGCATCCTCTATAAACAGATCATTCTGACCCGCCAGTGGATATCCGACCACCAGGGATTGTTCCTGATCAAGACCGAAAAGGTGCTGGAAAACCCCTACCTGCACGAGGCCTCCATCAAAGCCGATGACGGGACCATTTTCGTCAAGCGCAACCCCGCCATGGTGACCAGGGAACTGTCCGAATATGCGGCCCGGACAGGATTCTGCTGGTTTCGCATCATCAGTCTGAAACCGGTCAATCCCGCCAACACCCCGGATGATTTCGAGCGGGCGGCCATGCTGCGCTTTGAGCAGGGGGTCCGGGAAGTCGATGCCGTCACCAACGGACCGGCCGGGAGGGTTCAACGTTATATCGCCCCGCTCATCGTCCAGGAGTCCTGTCTCGGATGCCATGCCGAACACGGCTATTCCTTAGGCGACATCCGCGGCGCCCTGAGCATCAGCGTTCCCCTGTCCTGGGCCGACAGTGTAATCCGGAAAAACAACACCACCATTTTCAAATATGCCTTTTTCTCTGTTTTCGCGGTCGCCCTGGCCCTCATCTATCTGTTCAACAAACTGGTGGCCCGGCGGATCGACCGGCTGTCCCAGGCCATGGAGAAGTATCCCGAGCAGGGATACAACGTCGCCGACGACAAGCACCTGTACAAGGACGAAATCGGCCGGCTGATCAAGGGGTTCGGTGATCTCTGCGAACGGCTTGAGCGGGCCCAGACCGAACTGGACAAAACGATGCAGCAGGCGTTCTATAACGAAAAAATGGCCTCCCTGGGGCAACTGACCGCCGGCATCGCCCATGAAATCAACAATCCGCTCGGAGGGCTGCTCAACTGCGTCAAGACCATGCGGGAGGAGCCCGACAACCTGGAACTGCACATGCGCTATCTGCCCCTGCTGGAAAAGGGACTCCGCCGCATCGAGCATATCATGCGCCAGCTCCTGAACTTCGGCAGAAAAGCACCGTTGAACATGAGCAAGGTCGATATTGACGACATCGTCCGGGAATGCTGTGAACTGCTCGAATACCGGCTGAAAAACATCTCCCTGTCCCTGGACCTGCAGCTCCGGGAGCTCTATTGCATCGATGTGGAAGCCCTGCGCCAGATTATCGTCAACACCACCCTCAATGCAATCCAGGCCATGCCCGACGGCGGCAGCCTGACCGTCGCCACCGGGCGGCGGGGCATCCAGATCTTCATAGAGGTACGCGACACCGGGACGGGCATCGATCCGGCCCTCATGGACAAAATTTTCGATCCCTTCTTCACCACCAA
>JALHJD010000255.1 GCA_022837185.1 Desulfobacteraceae bacterium | reverse complement strand
AGCAGGTGCCCGTCCGCAAACAGACAGCAGAGGGCGAGCCGCACCTGCTCCCTTTTGCCCAGAATGATCCTGCAGACCTCATCGGTGATGGCGTCGAAAATATCGACGGCGCCAGTCCTTTTCTCCGAAAAAAAATCGTCGTTGTCGCGTTGTATGATGTTCACCCTGTTCTTTTCCTTTGCTTCCCAATATCCCGTCTTTCACGTTACCCGAAATCGACCCGCCGGTCAAAAATCATCCCCGCCGCCGGAACCGGGCACCTACGTTCACCCGAAAAGAGAGTAGCCTATCCCGACGGCGCCGATACAGACCATTCTGAAAAGTTGACTGACGACGACCAGCTCCAGGGCGATTCCGGGGGGAAATATGCCGACATAATAGGGCACCTGGTGGCGGATGGCCCGGACCGGCGACGCCAGAACATTTCCGACCAGGAGCGCCAGCACCACCTGCTTGGAGCCGAGACTGCTGTCGGCGAGCAGGGCACCGGCCGCGGCCAGCCCGGCGGAAAATTCCGCGGTGACGTGCATGATGATGATCCCCACTGCCTTGGGGTCGAGCCAGGAAAGGAACCATGCCCTGCCGGCAACGAATTCCTCGGCGGCGGTGAAAAAACCCGCACGGCCGAGGACAAAGAACAGGACGTACGCCGGCACCATGAAATACAGTATTTTCGGGATCCGCTCCCGGAATCGGCGGATGCTTTTTTTCAGGGCCTGCCGCCAGGTGATTTTCCGGGCATCCTTCGCTTCGCCGATGCCCTCATCCACTGGCGGGGGCAGCATAAGCCGGCCGCAGAGGGCCACCAGCAGGGTCTGAATGGCTGCGGCGGAGAAGGTCAGGCCCACGTAGATAACGGCCGCGCCCTTGATCAGCGGCGCGGTCAGGAAAAAGACCGTGGGGAGGTGGAGAAAAAAACGGGGAAGACTGTTGAACAGGTTGGCCAGAACCAGTTCCTTCCTGGCGATACGGCCCTGGTCATATGCCTCCGACAACATGGCGTTGGCCGAAACCCCGGAAAAAAAAGCCATGGCAAAACTGGCTCCGGCTACGGAGGAAAGGCGGCCGAGACGGATGAGAGGCCTTGCCAGCAGCGCAAGCCGGTGCGACCAGTTCAGGGCTTCAATGAAGTTGGCGACCACCAGCCCCAGGGCGACCAGAAACAGGACCCGCGCCAGGGGCCAGAGCAGTTGGGCCCATAAGACGGTAAATAAATTTTCTTCCATCATTCCTCCGACGGTAACCACCAAAGGGCCGCCTGTAAACCGGGACTTCCGGTGCCGGCCCGCACGGCATGCCGACAAAGGGACCGGCGGAGCCGTTTTCCTCTCCAGCGCGGAAAATATCGGGACAAACACCTTTCCAACACCACAGTATGGTATTATATATCTCCTTAAACCCAAACAAGGCATAAATTCATTCTGGAGCAACGTATGGCAGAATCACAAAACGGAGTTTCACGGCTCACCCTGTTCATAAGCATTGCCGCGGCTCTGCTCATCGGCTTCCTCTCCGGCATCATTTACAGCGACCGTTCACCGGGACCGGGCGGAGAGATGACCCAACAGCCGGGCCAGCCCGCGCAGCAGCAGGCTGCCCAGTTGGAGCAGACCATCGCCTCTCTCCAGCTGGCGGCGCAGCAGAACCCCAATAACGCAGAAATCTGGACCCGTCTCGGCCATGCCTATTTCGATTCCGACCAGCCGGCCAAGGCCATTGAGTCGTACACCAAATCCCTGGCCATCATTCCCGACAATCCCCCGGTGCTGACCGATCTGGGCGTCATGTACCGCCGGAACGGCGAGCCGGACAAAGCCATCGAAATGTTCGACAAGGCCCTGGAAATCAATCCCACCCTGGAGCAGGCGATGTTCAACAAGGGAATCGTCCTGATGAACGACCTCGGCGACATCAACGGCGCCCTTGTAACCTGGAAGAAGCTGCTGCAGGTCAATCCGGAGGCCAAGGGACCCACGGGCGTGCCCGTTTCGACAATGGTCGAGGACATCTCCAGGCAGGTACAGGCAGACGGCGAGTAACCCCCGGGCCTTCCATCCTTCGCCTTGCCGGCAAGGGAGCTCCCATCCCCAGCCGGCGGACGCAAGCGAAGGGCCCGGTCAGCTCCGGGACAGCGTACATATCCCTTTGAAACGGACCATCCGGCGGGTACGGAAACCGATTCTCCCCCGCCGGGATCCCCTCTTTCGCCCTTTTCATTCCCGGGGCCCGGACGGACGGCGGACAATCCGCCAATCTCCTCTTCCAATCGGGCGCAAAGCCCTGCAGGGATTGTTTCCCGGTCTTTCACCGGACATGCTTTCTTGCTTGACAGGGTATTGCAGTAACTATATATTTTATAATTTCTCTCCTGACAGGAGACGAACAGGTTCATTCTTTCATTGCCCCGCGGCAATATCAGGTTTCAATCAGATAAAAGGGCTTTCAATGACAAAAATTACCGGTGCGCAGGCAATCATCAAATGCCTGAAGGAAGAAGGGGTCCGCATAATATTCGGCTTTCCGGGTGGTGCTGTCATCGACCTGTATGACGAACTGCTCAATTCGGATATTCAGCATATACTTGTCCGCCACGAGCAGGGCGCCGTCCACGCGGCCGACGGCTATGCCCGGGCAACCGG
Source organism: Desulfobacteraceae bacterium (assembly GCA_022837185.1). GTDB lineage: Bacteria > Desulfobacterota > Desulfobulbia > Desulfobulbales > Desulfobulbaceae > UBA10518. The sequence continues at coordinate 1,132 of JALHJD010000255.1, read as the reverse complement.
CGAGGTCGGCGTGGCGCTCCTCACCTCGGGGCCCGGCGCCACCAACGGCGTCACGGCCATCGCCACCGCCTATTGTGATTCAATACCCCTGGTTGTGTTGACCGGCCAGGTCCCCACCGCGCTCATCGGCAACGACGCGTTCCAGGAGGTTGACATCGTCGGCATCACGAGACCCTGCACCAAGCACAATTACCTGGTCAGCAATCCCAACGACCTGGTGCAGACCCTGCGCGAGGCATTCTATCTCGCCTCCACCGGCCGTCCCGGACCGGTGCTCGTTGACCTGCCCAAGGATGTGGTGGCGTCCATGATCACCTACCCGGAAAAGAAAAAAATCAAAATGCAGACCTATCAGCCCAACTACGACCCCCATCCCGGCCAGGTTGAAAAGGCCTGCAAGGCGATACTGAACGCCAAACGGCCCGTTCTGTACATCGGCGGAGGCGTCATCCTGTCCAACGCCAACAAGGAAGTGACCGAGCTGGCCGAGAAAATCCAGGCCCCGGTGACCATGACCCTTATGGGACTGGGCGGCTTTCCCGGCTCCAGTCCCCTGTCGATGGGCATGCTGGGCATGCATGGCAGTTATGCCGCCAACATGTCGGTGGCCAAAAGCGACCTGCTCATCGCCGTCGGGGCCCGCTTCGACGACCGGGTCACCGGCCGGCTCGACGCCTTTGCCCCCCACGCCAGGATTATCCATATCGACATCGATCCGACTTCGATCAGCAAAAATGTCAAGGTGGACATCCCGATAGTGGCGGACTGCAGGATCGCCCTGCGGGAGATGAACGCCTGGTTTGACAAGTCTCCGGATTTCGATGCCGCAGCCAGTGCCAAAAAACACCGGCCATGGCTGGATGAGATTGCCGAGTGGCAGAAAAAACACCCCCTGTCCTACCAGGAGAAGGGCGATATCATCAAACCGCAATACGTGGTGCAGAAGATAGATGAACTCACCGGCGGCGATGCCATCATCACCACCGAAGTCGGCCAGAACCAGATGTGGGCCGCCCAGTTTTACAAGTTCAACAAGCCGCGCCGCCTGCTGACCTCCGGCGGGCTGGGCACCATGGGATACGGGCTTCCCGCCGCCATTGGCGCCAAGCTGGCCTTCCCCGAAGCCACGGTT
>JALHJD010000254.1 GCA_022837185.1 Desulfobacteraceae bacterium | reverse complement strand
CGATGAGGACCAGGGCGGCGGCAAACTGCAGACCGCCGCCGGCATAGCCGTAGGCGAATCCTTTGCTTGAAACCCGGTCTTCCTCGCCCGGTAGCGCGATCTGGGGAAGAAAGGCGTCATAAAAGACATTGGCCCCGACAAAACCGACCTGGGAAAGGATGAACAACACGATGGTCGGCCACACATCCCCCTGCCCGCAGAAGGAAAGGAGCACCGCGCTGGTCACGCCCAGATAGCAGAAGGCGAACAGAAACAGTTTCTTGGCGGAGCGGTAGTCGGCAATGGCCCCCAGCACCGGGGCCAGCATGAAGACGATGAATGCCGCGGCCGACACCATGAAACCCCACAGGGTCTCGGCGGCAAACAGGCTGCCGCCGATGACGAACCCTTCGGCCGGCACCACCACTCCGGCAAAATACATGGGCAGCACGGCCACCGCAACGGTTGTAATATAGGCCGAATTGGCCCAGTCGTACATGGCCCAGCCGAAGAGAACACGCTTGTCCCCGCGGACGGGCGCATTGGCGTCTGCCGCTCCTGTGTGTGCCGATGGCTTCTTCATGGAGGTCATATTATGTGAGAAGCGGGAAGCAAGGCCGGTTGCAGGGGGAGTTGGCAGTCGGCAGTCGGCAGCATACCGGAAGACAGAAGACAGAGGACAGAAGTCAGAAGGAGTTTGCAGCTTTGCTGTCGGTGCGTTACGGTTGATCCAAATCGCAATCGGGATCGGTATCGAAATCGAAAAGCTTTCCACTCTATCCAGGTTGAGTGCGCTAACATTGTTCCTCTCCTCCTTCGTCCCCGCAGCCCAAGGTAGAGCACTGCCAACTGCTGACTAGCGACTGCCAACTGCCGTAATTGTGTTCAGGGTATGTAGGGGTGAGTTAGCGAACCCCAACAATTCCAACCGGTTACGTTGGGGTTCGCAAAGCTCACCCCAACCTACGAGACTTTCGGCTTCCCGCTCCCTTGTCCCGCACGGTACAATGGAGTGTACGATCCGGCGAGATCGGGCTCGCCCAGGTGGCTCAATATCTCCCGCCGCACCGCGTCCCGCAGTTTGAGGGCCGCCGTCCAGTCCGTGCCGGACGGCTCGACGGGGCGGCCGATGACCACGCTGACCGGTCCCCGCCTGGGGAACCAGGACTCCGAGCGCAGTTTGTTCCGCGTGCCGCGGATGGTGACGGGGGTAACCGGGGTGCCTGCCTGCACTGCGGTCAGAAAAGCACCCATCCTGAAGGGCAGCAGGCCGGGTATTCTCTGCAGAGTGCCTTCCGGGAAAAAGAGCAGGGATCGCCCCGCGGCAGCCAGTTCCGACAACCGGCTGATGGTCTCTTTTCCCCGTTCCATATCGAACCGTTCCACTGGAACAGCTCCCAGCCGGGTCAAAGGCAGCCACACCAGCGGTTTTGCCGCCAATTCCGCCTTGGCGATGAAGCTGCACGGAACCGGAAGGGCAGCCTGCAGGACGTAGGCGTCAAGATAGCTCATGTGGTTGGCGGCAAAGACGAGCGGGCGGTCAAGGGGAACATTTTCGGCTCCGGTTATCGTCAGCCTGGTGCCGGTCAGCAGGGCCAGCAGTTTTGCCGCGGCCCGGGTGACGAGCCACCCCGCCCGCCGGCCGGGCAGGAGGATGACCAGCAGCCAGACCGGCCCGGCCAGCAGTCCGTAGAGGAACCAGCAATAGCCCGCGTACAGGGTGTCGGTCAGCCGCCCGGCCGTCCTGCGAAGCTGCGGGGCCAGCCCGGACAGGGCGAGCCGGGCGACCTGCAGCCAGACCGCCCGTTTCGGTTCGCCGATGCGGTCCTGTTCGTACAGCTCCCGGCAGGCAGCCCTTCGGATTTTGCCGCTGGAGGTCTTGAGCACGGTGCCGGGTGGGGCAATGACTATCTCGTCCGGGGGCATGCCCAGGATGTCCACGGTGACGTTGGCAATCTGTTTGCGCAGCTCTTCCAGGGAATGGGGGTCCTTTTTCCTTGATTCGGTGAGCACGACCAGGTTTTCTGTTCCCGAAACCCTGTCCCGGCTGCCGAACACCGCCGTGCTGCCCTTGCGGATGCCGGCAACGGAGCCGATGGCCTCTTCCAGCTCATGGGGGTACACATTCCTGCCGCCGCGGATAATGACGTCCTTGATCCTGCCGGTGACATAGACATCACCGCCGGCAATATAAGCAAGGTCCCCGGATTCCAGCCAACCGTCCCGAAACAGTTCGCGGGTCTTGTCCGGGTTCCTGAAATAGCCGCTGGTCGATGAAGGCCCCTTGAACTGGAGGCGGCCCTCCCGCCTTTCCGGGAGTTCCCTGCCGGTATCGTCCACGATCCGGATCTGGTGGCCCTGAAGCGGTTGACCGCAGGCCACGAATTCCAGGGCCGGTGCGTTTTTTTCCTTGATCGGCACGGCCTGACCCGATCGGGCAAAGGTGTCCCGGTCGATCCGGTCGATGACCGGTCCGCGGCCCAGCGGCGGGAAGGCGAGGCCGACCGACGATTCCGCCAGTCCATATACCGGGGCCATGGCTGTCCGTTGAAAACCGCAGGCGGCAAAGCGGTCGCAGAAGCTGGTAATCGTCTGGGGAGAAACGGGCTCGGCGCCGTTGAATGCCAGCCGCCATGTACTGAGGTCTATGTTTTCCAGGTCTTTGTCGTCGATGCGCCGGACGCAGAGTTCGTAGCCGAAGTTGGGCGATGCCGACATGGTGCCGCGGTGAATATGGATCGCCCGAAGCCACCGTTCAGGGCGGGCGAGGAAGGCAAGGGGGGGCATGATGACCAGCCGGCATCCGTAGTAGAGGCTGCCCAGCCACGCCCCGATCAGTCCCATGTCATGATAGAGCGGCAGCCAGCTGACGAACACGTCTGCCCGGGTCGTTGCCGTTGCCTGTCCCATGGCCCGTATATTGGCGAGCAGGTTGGCGTGGGTGAGCACCACCCCCTTGGGGTCGCCGGTGCTGCCCGAGGTATACTGCAGGAAGGCCACATCGCCGGCCTGGACGGGGATGGGAGTGAACTCCGTCTCGGGCCGGGAGAGCTCGTGCACCGTCTGAATGGTGCGCAGGGTTTCCACCCGGATTTTGAGCAGTCTGGCCACGGGCTTGACCTCGGGTACGGTGATCAGTATCCGCACCCTGGCGTTGGTCAGGATGCCGGTATGTCTCCGCAGGTGCTCCTCGATCTGGGTGGGGCGAACGGGCGGGTAGAGGGGGACGGGGACGGCGCCGGCCAGGAGGATGCCGAAGAAGCTGAAGAAGTAGTCCAAGCCGGTGGGCAGGATAATGGCCACCGTCTCACCGGGCTCCAGGCCGGCATGCTGAAGGCCGGCCGCCACGCGTCCGGCTCCCCGCAGCAGCTCTCCGAAAGTGATTTTGGCTGGGTCCGTCTCGTAGCCGTCAAGGAGAATGTGCGTGCGTTCCGGGTGGGTGGCGGCATGAAGATTCAATACCTCCACCAGGGTCCGGGCCGTCACCGGCGGCTGTCCTTCCTCCATTGTCTGGAAGGGCTCCGCCTCCGGCTGCCGGTACGTAGCCGCGGGGACCTGTTCCCGGCTGTCAAGAAGGCGGAGGAGGTCCCTTGGCGTTTCCGCCGCGGCCAGCACCTGTTCCGGCAGCCGCACACCGAAATGCTTCTCCAGGCGGGCCAGAAGCTCCATCCGGGTCAGGCTGTCCAGGCCGAGGTCTCTTTCCAGTGAACTGTCGAGGGTGATCGGAGATGAACGAAGTTCCGGATGAAGCTCCACGGCAACTTCACGAATGACCCCAAGCAGTTCCCGTTCATTA